>JALDXL010000023.1:0-17172 GCA_032155045.1 Nitrososphaerales archaeon | reverse complement strand
AATTCAATTTTTCTTTTTGTTTTAGAATTTGCCTGTATGCATCAAGTGTTATATAAACTGGAATAGAACCAGTGCCTTCAAGTAAAGCTTTTACTCTATAGAGGCCATTTTCAATACCGCGTTCTGCAATTTTCTTTAGTTTTACTTTGTCTATAAATCCTCCTAATGGTCCCATGGGCATATCATAGTCTACAGTAATACCAGTTTTAGTAGATTTATCGTCTATTTCCTCAAATTCTACCTCTATCTGCCATTTTTTAAAAGGTCCTTCAATCATCTTTGCTACAATTTTTCTATGAGGAATATAGTCTATAGTTTCACAATCCCATTCTAACCTTTTCCCATCAAAATCGCCACTTATTCGAAAAATAGTTCCTACACCAAAACCATTCTTGACCTCAATTGGAATAATACTAAGACCCATGTTTTCTGGAAATTGATCAGCCATATGTTCAGGTCTAGCAAAATATGTAAAAACTTCACTAACAGGAGAGTTAATTGTCATAGATTTGCTAATGGTTGTCATTATGCTATCTTATGGTGATATTAAATATTGTGAATTTAAAGGTTTCTTATCTCTATCAATTATTTCTCATAAACATTTTAAAAATAAGTAAAAAAATATAAAAAAGGTTTTTTTGATTCGATTGATGATTTAAGCAAGTGGATTTTTATTGACTATTTCATCTAAACACTTGATGATGTCATCCTTAGTTACTGGCTTCGGATTGTTATCTAAATGTCCCCTGTCAGGCATTATTACTTCTGCAGCATCATCTAATGGTTGTTTCAATTTGAGTGGTTCAAATTTCAATTTTTGACAAATTCGCTTGAATCTTTCATAAAATATGGAATCATTAAATTTATGGGCAACAGTTGTACAAGAAGATAAAGAATATCCATGGGGAACCCCTTCATTTGAGAATACATAGGAAAGAGCATGTCCTAAAGTAGTAGACGAGTTTCCAAATCCTATTCCGGATAACATTGCACCGTAAGGAAGCAACTCTTGCTTATCATTTATTATTGCGTCTTCTAAAATATCAAAGGCCTCTTTACAAAAGAATCTAGTAAAAGGATTTCCAATTTTACTATCATAGCCTTCTGATGCTTGTGCAGCTGCATCGCATGCCGAATTTCGCATTATATTAAACGGTGTCCCTGCTAGAAAATATGGATCAACAATTGCAGCATCAGCAAGAAAAGCTTCATCTTGTAATAATTTTTTCTTATGCTCAAAGCTTATTACTGCGTAAGTCGTCATTTCAGCTCCAGTTCCAAATGTTGTAGGGATAAGTATTTTAGGTATACGAGTAAGTTTACTTAGATATTTACACAGGTCCATTGAGCTTCCTCCTCCTAATCCTATATAAGCAGAAACATCTTTTCCCTCAAATTCCTTTTGTATTTGCTCGACTATTTCTATAGCAGGATCAGGTGTAGCTTTATCATAAATTTCATAATTTTTTATTCCCATATAATCAATCCATTTGTTATATATCTCAGGTGTTGTTGTTGTAATTATTAAAGAATTTTTTGGATATTCAAATTCTTTTGCAGCATTTTCTCCGAAAACTATTTTTTTCGGCATCATTACTTTCCACATGATAATCAAAAAGAAGAACTCAATTATTTAAATATAAATTATAGTCATAGATTAATATGATATTTCTAATTAATTTTTAGATACTATCCAAATAATGAAAAAAGATACTTTTCTTCAGTAACAGACATCTATGCCAGTAATGATGATCCGAAGTTCGTTTTATTAGTTAAGTATTTTAAAATTAATTGTAATTCGAATCTATATTCTAATAATTTGATTTAAATATACTCTGAATTCTTTAACCCTATAATTATATCTTAATTTTTGACATATGTCTGAAATAATTTGTCAATTGAAATTTAAAATTACTAATGAAGATAGGTAGTGAATAAATTTTGAAACCCTTAAATTGATAATGAAAAGAAATTTAAAGTTACGTCCAGTTATAGTTAATATTAAGAGTATTTTAAATATATGAGAACATGTTTTTTAGATAACGATTTCTAAATGAGAACTTTCATCGCAGTAGATTGTAACAATAAGGAAAAAATATACACATTACAACAAGATATATTAAACTACCTTCCTAATTTTCATAACATCCTAAGGCCAGTCAAGTTCGAAAATCTTCATTTTACACTCTTCTTTCTAGGAGAGATCGAGAATAACCAAATCGATTTGATTAGAAATAAATTGAATGAAATAGAATTTGAACAATTTGAAGTCAATTACAGTCAACTAGGTGTTTTTCCTTCATTTAAATATCCTAAAGTTATCTGGATTGGCGTAGATCATATAAGTGAACAAAAATTAGTTTCTCTCTATGAATTAGTTAAGATAAAAATGGACCAAATAGGTTTTAAAGCGGACAAGTAT
Source organism: Nitrososphaerales archaeon (assembly GCA_032155045.1). Classification (GTDB taxonomy): domain Archaea; phylum Thermoproteota; class Nitrososphaeria; order Nitrososphaerales; family Nitrososphaeraceae; genus TH1177. Next base: position 14,750 of record JALDXL010000023.1, on the reverse strand, counting down.
TTTAAACCTCATCTGACGATTTTTAGGGTAAAGAATATTGAAACAAATATGGAACAATATTTAAATAGATACAAAAATGACGCTAACATCGATTTTTCTGATATAATAGATAAAATTCAATTCAAAAAAAGCGAACTTTTGTCAACTGGACCAATTTATTCTAACATTTTAACAATATACTCAAAATAAATAGACAATAAAAATGAACAAAAATAATAATAACAGAAAAATTGATTATGATTTAAATGAGGTTAAAATTGATAACATAATTTCTACTATTTTAGCACTTATTCAACCATCTCGTAAAGATGTCGAAAAAGTAAAATCAATAGAAAAAAAAATAATTGATGAAATCAAAAACTACAAAATTCCTCAGATTGTAGATGTTCAGACTGGTGGTTCTTTTGCCAAAGATACAAATTTAAAAAAAGATATGGATATAGACATTTTTATTTTAATTGATACTAATGTAGATGAAGTTGATTTCGAGCGGATAGCACTTGACATAGGTTTTAAAGCATTAAAAAAATATAACCCAATTACCCGATATTCTGAACACCCTTATGTAGAAGGTGTAGTAAATATAGATAACAAAAAAGAAGAACAGATAAGATTGAATATAGTCCCCTGCTATAATGTAGAGAAAGGAAAATGGAAAAGTGCTGCTGATAGGTCACAATACCATACAGCATATATGCAAAAGATGCTTAAACCCTATCAAAAAAATCAAATTAGAATATTGAAAGCCTTTTTAAAAAGAGTTGGTATTTATGGTGCTGAATTATCAACTTCAGGATTTAGTGGCTATGTTACTGAAGTATTAGTTCTAAAGTTTGGAAATTTTAAGAATGTAATTAAATTTATAGCATCATTAACAAGAGATAATGAGATAATTACCATTGATGACGATTTTCATGAAATCAATAATAAAAAATTTCAAAGTCCCATAATAATTATTGATCCTATCGATTCAAATAGAAATTTAGGAAAAGCAATTTCTTCAGAAAGCCTATCGAGATTCATCTATGCAGCAAGAGCGTTTCTTACAAATCCTTCAGTGAATTTTTTTAAAATAGAAAGAAAAAAGGAAGCAAAAAATACAGACTATGTACCTGATAATATAGACAATCTCTTACCGAATATTTTAATTTTAGAATTTAGTTTTAGGTTAAGGAGTCCTGATATAATATGGGGTCAATTAAAAAAATTAACCAAATCGATTGGCAGGTTATTTAATGAAAATGATTTTACCGCAATTAAAAGTGGATGTTACATATACGGTAAAAATTCTGCTAGATTGATTTTTTTATTAAAATACACTATACTTCCACCTTTTTTTGAAAAAAAAGGTCCTAGTATTTTTATGGAAAATGAGGTTTTTCAATTCGTAAATAAAAATAAAGATAAAAAAAATCTCTTTGTTTTATGGATAACTGAAGAAATGGAGTTGATCTGTCTGAGTAATAGGAAAATCATTGATGCAATAAAATTTTTAGAGTATGCAATTATGAATGAAAAATGTAATAATATTGGAATTCCTAGAGGGTTGATTAATGATTTTGACAAAGGTTTTAAAATTTATACATTAAATAAGAATAGACTAAAAAATAAAGATAATCAAACACTTGTCCTCGATTTTTTATTTAAAGATATGAAATTATTTGGAAGTAGATATTAGGTCACCAATAATATACAATTTAATTTCTTATCCAAAATTCGATACTACTGAGTATTGTAAAAGAATAAATCATCTAGAAAAAATGGGAATCAAAAACGTTCTTTTAGAAGGCTACACTAAATTATATGATTTAAAAATACTAGGAAAAGGACATGCAGGGATTGTATTAAAAGTTAATACACATTGTGGAGATATTGTTGCTTTGAAAATAAGACGACTTGATTCACGTAGGAAAAATTGTTTAATCGAAGTAAGATGTCAAAAATTAGCCAACCTAGTTGGAATAGGACCTAGAATTATAGACAGTAATGATGATCTTATATTAATGGAATATATAGTTGGTTCACGTATTTCAGATTGGTTTATAGATCAACATAATTCACTAAATATTACTAATCAAAATATTAGACAAATAGTAATTGAATTATTGGAGCAATGTTATAGATTAGATAGAGTAAATTTAGATCACGGAGAACTAACAAGAATTGATAGACATGTTATGATTTCTGATAAAAATAACGTATCGATAATTGACTTTGAAAGTTCTTCTATTAATAGAAGACCATCCAATGTTACATCTGTTACTCAAGCTTTATTTTTAAGCGGATCAGTTTCAAAAAAAATTTCTCAATATGTAAAAATAAGTAATCAAGATCAATTAATAAAATGTTTGAAAGAGTATAAAAACCAAAAAACTAGGAACCACTTTGAAAAGATACTTTATAAAATTAATTGAGAGGTATATCTAATATATCTTGTTGTACATTTACTTTACTCTAACTAAAAATTACGTACTATTATTCGAAATTTTCTTATTACAGACTTTATTTTATTTTATTAAGAATGACTGAAAAAAGTGGTTCAATAGAAACCTCTAACGATACGATCCCATTCCCTACATTAACAATATTGTATTTACCATCAGAAGCTTCCGAGATCGTAGAAGAAGTTAGCCAAAAATATTGTAATATGACTTCTGAAGATTGCACTGGTTTTTTCCATGATGGGATTAAAAGAGACTATAAAAAGCTCACTATTTGGAGCCAAGGGATCGATAGTTTATGGTTTAATGCCATAATAGCCAGGATTAAAGAAGTAGCTAAGGTAGAACAAGTACCAATTGTATCAGGTGGAATGATGTACTCCGTATGATACGATAATTATTATCCGGTTCTTTTTATATATAATAAAATTATATATTCGTAGAATTTAATAAAGTATTGTGGAGAATTCGACAACAATCACAAACTCAACAACAGGTTACAAAATAAAACAGCTGGTAGACAATGGTTCTAGTATTACTCTTTCATTAAGTGAAGACGTTGAGATGGAAACCGTATCGCAACAGCAAATGATATTAGAAGCTGTGGAAAGAACTGTAACCGATGTGGATGTAAAACAACAAATCAAACCTTTATTGGAGGCAATTTTAAAATCACAACCACAGACTGTCATTAAAACATATCCGAAAACATTAATACAAATTACTATGCCTAAGAGAAGATATGAAATAATGGGTAATCCTCAAGTTGGTAGTACTCTTCAAGTAGATATAAGAAAATAAATATTTTAAAGTGATTATTATTGATAATTCTAAATAATAGAATAATAAATCTATTTTAAATTTTCCTTCAAATTATATATTTAGTTTATAGTCATCCTTACTATTAATCATAAAAAAAAAAATTTACTTCTTTATTACTATATAGATTTCAATAAAATCATATTATTACAATACGCTATAAAATAACAATAAAGGTGCAAGACAAAAAATTTGATATAGTTATAATAGGTGGTGGCATATTAGGAATTTCAATTGGTTATTTTTTAACCTTAAATTCTGATGCAAGTATTTTGATAATTGAGCAAGAAAAAAATGTATCTAGTCATACTAGTTCTAGGAATACAGGCAAAGTCCACGCTCCATTCTTATATGATCCGTTAAAGAAGAAAATATTTGCAAAGACTGCTTTTTTAGGTTATGAAATGTGGAATACATATTCTAAGGTAAAAGGAATTTATTTTAAACAGGATGGAGTAATAGAGATAGCAAAAGAAGAAAAAGATATTTCAGTATTAAAAAAATATCTTGATTGGGGATTAAAGAATGGATTAGACGAAAAAGATATTCTTTTGTTGAATCATGAAGAAACAAAAAAAATTGAACCAAATATCAAGTGTTATGCTTCAATCCTTTGTAAAAAAGATGCTAGTGTGGATTACGGAGTACTGTCTAACAGTTTGAAATGTGATTATTTAGAATATGGAGGAAAACTTTTGAATTTACATCGGGTTACAAGAATAAGATCTAAAAAAGAAAATTCTGAAATAGAATTAATTACACCAAATAGAGAGAGAATAAACATTAATGCAAAATATGTTATCAATTCGTCTGGAGGAAATTCTCTAGATATTGCCCGTCAATTTGGTATAGGAATAGATTTAATTGATTTACATTTTAGGGGAGAATATTGGCGAGCTCCCAAAGAATATGAAAAACTTACATCTCATAGTATATACTCGGTTCCAAAACAGAAGAATTTTCCATTTTTAGACCCTCACTGGATTATAAAAGCAGATGGACATTGTGAAATAGGACCTAATGCAGTACCGGTTTTTGGACCATATTCCTATAATTTCAGAAACAACTTTAAAAATTTATTACCTAAAACAAAAGAGATATTCGCAAAAAAAGGATTATGGTCACTAATGACAAATAGAGAATTCTTATCTCTAATAACTAGTGAAATTTCTAGTTCATTTTCAAAGCATGTGATGATAAATAGAGTAAAACAGTTTTTACCTCTTTTGGAAACAAAAAAATTTAAAGATAGAGGCATTTCTGGAATTAGATCTTTGGTAATAGACCAAAAAGGCACCTTCATTCCTGATACATTATTATTAAAGAATACATTATCGATGCATATTTTGAATTATAACTCTCCAGGAGCTACTGGTGCGTTACCTCTTTCTGCAATGCTAGTTCATGAATTAATACAAGATAAAATCATAAACAAAATAACAAAAATTAATCAGTTATGGAATATTGAAAATATTTATTTAAAAATAAAATTTTAATAATCATTAGTGTACAGATTTAAAAAATTAGACTAATTAGTTAAAGGAAATATTAATAATAAATGAGATCAACTATATCCATATAGTATATTTACTACCTTCATTTAACTTAATTATCAGATTCTAATGAAAAAAATTGAACTATAACAAGTCTATAAGGGGTTGTGGTCTAGTTTGGTAGGATTCCAGCCTCGGGCGCTGGAGATCGTCGGTTCAAATCCGGCCAACCCCGAACCTAATAACAAAATGCTTTTTTATTTATTTTTTTTAACTTTTCGAACTGATTTATTATAACAAATACCAAATTTGTTTAAAGTAAATATCCCTTAGTATTTGTCAACAATTAAATATACAACTTTTTTCTCTTTATAATCCATATTTTTAATTTGTATTGTTCCCTTATTTAGTATTTTATTTATAATACTGACAATTTCTTGAAGTTAGAATAATTATTGTCTTTTGTTAGAACTACTTATAAATAAAAATTAAAATGGTTAATACAAATCGGTTAACTGATTTGAAGAAAATACAAATCATACCATTTTTCTCAATAACCAAACAATATTTGAATCAAAAACACTATAATCAACAATGAAGTACATCATCCTCGCAACAGTCGAAGAGAATTAATAATTTTTTATTTTTAAATCTTTATTTTAACTAATAATCTACAAAAATGTTACAATTTAAATTTTTCTTAAATCCAAGTTCTTATCTACATTATAACAAAAATGTACACATTATCTAAAGTCTGATATTATCAATGCTAGAATTTAAAAAGGCAATTATTAATATTTCGTATACTATTCGATAAATTCAGAAATAAGAAAGTTTTATTATTTTAATAGATTCGATTTTTAAGTAGTGCAAACATATCTCTTAAAATTTGATCCTTTTATAGAACTATTTTTTTAACTTATTTATTCATTGAGTTGGACTCTAGTTGGAAAAAAATGACTTTAAATCATCAAAATAAAGATTATCAATAGATTAAAAATATACAATCATATCTTACAGATGATTATATTTAGCTTTTATTTTAATTCATCAATATTTAGGTTTTTTATTTAGTTATCTTAATAACCAAAAAAGATTCATTTCAATCTCAATAACAAGATTTTTTGATCCTGTAATTATTAGTATCTAAAGATTGAAAATAGGTTTTAAGGCTTATTTTTTTGGTTTCTCAATAGTATATTGATCAACAGTGAACCTTCTTTTACTACCAAATGGTTTAAACTGTCTCCCACCACCATGATAAAATTTAGAGAAAAATTCAACATAAATTAACCTTGCGCCTTGTATACCTGGTTCAAATACTCCTATAACAATATTGAAGAGATGACCAATTATGAATATCATTATACCTAAGATGCTATACTGTATTGATTGATCTAATGATCTAAGAAATATAAAATCAATTACATGGGCAAGAATAACTGATGCTAGTAAAATACCCACAATTCTAGTATATGAAAGTATGTGACTTATTATTGAGGGTAATTCCATAAGTGCTCTAACTCCCTCTCCATAGAACATCAAACCAACACCACCAATAAGTAATGCAAAGTAAAGAATTCCTTGGGGAGAATCCATTGGGTTGATATTTACATGATTTATAAGGGCTAATCCTATTAATGCAATTCCCCAACCGAATAATAACCAGCCAACTTTACTAATTACATGTTTTATGTTTTGCTCACGAAGACTATTTAATATTCCTAATACAAGACCGAATGAGACCATACCTAGCCCAATATAGCCACTCATTAACAATAATTTTCGTAAACCGAATGTACCAATAGGATTTAAGAAAGCACCATCTTGTGGTAAGGTGAGACCGAAGGTATTATTCAAGTATGAAAAAAGATATGCATTTAGATGAAATCCAAAATAAAGATCGAATAAAAATCCCAATATGATAGTGAAAATACAACCTGGGATCATTACTTTAGCGAGTTTTACCATTTGGGTAGGCCGTAAAATTGTTTTTGCAAAATTCCTTAAAAAAGTAGGCATAATATTAAGGTCACGTTTCCTTCCCTCTACTCTTCTGATAACCCATAGAGAAACAAGAAGTATTACCAAACCATACCCTACATCGCCAATCATCAAACCATAGAATATTGGAAAAATTAATCCAAAAAGCAATGTTGGATCGAATTCTGTTCCAGTAGGAAGAGAATAAAATCTAATAAAAGATTCAAAAACTTTAAATCTTTTTGGATTTTCGAGAAGGGTAGGCGGAGTATCTTGAGTCTCTAATTCATAGATAAGAGTACCTTCACAGTATTTATCAAAAGTAGTTTTTACATTTTCTAACTTAGAACGTGGAAGCCAACCTTCCATTGCAAATGTATCAACTGTACCTTTCAAGTTTTCAATTACTTCGAGTTTTTTGTTCTCTATTTCTAACTGCTCCTCTGCACCTTTTAAAAAAGTATAATTAGATTTTGAAATTTCTGTTAGCTGATCATTTATAAGATTTAATCGTGTTGAAAGATCATTGTGAATTTTCTTCTGATTATCTATTATTTCTGATGGTTTCCCATCCAGCTTTGGTACTGGTTCAAGATGTACACCATGTTGATTAACTGCTGATGCAAGCTTATTTGATGGTAAATGTGGTGGAATAACAAGAACAAAATAAATAAGTTTTTTTCTTTCTTGATGATATAATATAATAGGAAGATTCTCTGCTTCTAATGTATTCTTAAAAGATTCCAATTTTTCAGGATCCACACGACCAAAAAATGAACGTGCAAAAGTTAAATTTAAAATCCTTAAATCCTCAGGAAAGAAGGAAAAATCTTCAAGAGTCTTAATATTATTTTCTGACTCCTTCATTTCAGTTAATATCTCTTCTTTTTCTCTTTCCAAAGAAGCAACTTTGTTATCAATATCTAAGGACCTTAAATTTTTGATAAATGTGTCAAATGAAAAAAAACTAGATTTTGTTTGTATTAATGTTTCAGGTAAAGAATTAATCAATCCCCTAACTCGAAGCAATTGATCCGAAATTTCTCTATGAAACTCACTTTCATGCTCACTCATAAGAACCGAATCAGCTTCTTTAGAAAGTGGTTCTAATTGCATAACATTCATCTCGTGAAGAATAGAAATAATTTCTTGTCTGTATTTTTTTAACCCAATCACAGCTATTTTAGCCATTGGAGCAGGTTTTAATAATGTACTCATATTGAACTCGCTCTTATCATTTCATTTCAGAAAGCAAAATATCCAATATGTTCTTTAATATTTGTGGTTCGCCTTTAAATGATATACTTTTAGATTTAGTTTCCGCATCAGCCAAAATTCTATCTGCTTCTTTGGTTGCAGACACTTTAGCCTCATTAATACTTTTTTCGATTATTTTATTTCCTTCTAATTTATATGCCATAATACTGGTTTCATATTCCTCTTGCAATTGATTAATTTCCTGTTCGATTAATTTTCTATGTTCTTCGATTTCGGTTTGAACTTTATCCTCAGCTTCTTTGATTAATTTTAGATGTTCTATGTATTTTTTTTCTGACAAAGTAGACATTTCTATCGCTCTATAGTCCCAAGAAATATTTTACAATTATCAAAACTATAATGAAGGTTGCAAGAATATTTCCAATCTTAAAAGCCTTTGCTATATGATAGAATTTTTTTTGTTCAGCATTTGCAAATATCTTCTTTTTATAATTATTGTTATTGTTATTACTTTGCATTAATTTCTACCTCAGTCTCCTTAGATACTTTTTCTCCTCTTTCACCCATTTTTCTCTTTACGGTTTTTAGCATAATGAAAGTATCTCTTTCCATTTCATCTAGGCGAAAAGTAATAAATTTTAATGCTGCCAATAATTTTGGAATAAAGACATTTTCTATAGCATTGGATTTACGTTTGGTTCTCTCTATTTCTAATAGAAGTTTCCTTAATGCAGTTTCTTTTTCTGCAATTTCCAATACAATATCATGGATTTTTTTAAAGACACTTATTGATTCATTGATCGATGTAGGTAATTCTAATAGATGCTCTGCCAATAGTTCCCTTTTACCACCCACAATCTTGGGAATATGAACACCCATAATACTTTTTGATTTTACCTGTAAATCTGCCATTTGTGACATTTTCATTGCCTCATTCTCGAGTCTCATAGATCCAGCGAGCATTTCTGCCATTCTTATGGTTTCATATCCCTTCATCAATTCTGACTGTAAACTTCCACGCAATGCAGCTGCAGTTTTGCTTGTATTAAAAAATTCAAGTATCAGAGCTTGACGTTTCAGTTTTAGTAGTTTCAACCCCTTTTTTGCAATTAGAATTCGACGTTTTGTACGAATATATTCAAGACGGGTTGGTCTGATAGTAGAAGACAGAGCCATGTTATTTACTAATCACCGCCCTCTGTCTCCATCTCAGGTGTTCCAGATATCTTCTCTTGACCTCCTGAACTAGTTTCAGCTTTTCTATATTTTGTGATGTATTCCGTTTTAATTCTCTTCAATTCTGATTCTGGAAGTTCACTTATAAGGTCCCATCCAATGTCCAATGTCTGTTGTATCGATCGGTTTTCGTCTATTCCTTGATTAACAAATTTATGCTCAAAATTATTTGCAATTTTTAAATATTTCCTATCAGACTCACTTAACGCTTCTTCTCCGACAATTGCAGATAATGCCCTTGCATCTTTACCTTGAGCATAGATTGCGTAAAGTTGATCCGCCAAATTTCGATGATCTTCCCTTGTTCTACCATTCCCTATTCCTTGGTTCATTAGACGAGATAAACTCGTCAATACGTCGACAGGTGGTTGGATATTTAGTCGATGTAAATCTCTACTTAGAACTATTTGTCCTTCAGTAATATACCCCGTAAGATCTGGTATAGGATGTGTAATATCATCAGCTGGCATAGCAAGAATAGGTATTTGGGTTACTGACCCTTTTCTTCCTTTTATTTTTCCTGCACGCTCGTAAATTGCTGCTAAATCAGTATACATGTAACCTGGATATCCTCTTCTACCAGGAACTTCTTCCCTAGCAGCGCTGATTTCTCTTAAAGATTCACAATAATTAGTCATATCAGTTAGGATAACCAGAACGTGCATTTCACGTTCATATGCTAGAAATTCAGCTGTTGTTAATGCAAGTCTAGGAGTTAGTATTCGTTCCATTGAAGGGTCAGATGATAAATTTAGAAAAAGAACACTTCTTCCCAATGCTCCACTCTCCTCAAATTCTTTTACAAAAAAATTTGCTTCCTCACTAGTAATCCCCATAGCAGCAAATATAACAGAAAAATTTTCTGAAGTCCCTAAAACCTTTGCTTGTCTAGCAATTTGAGTAGCCAGCAAATTATGTGGTAGGCCAGCCCCAGAGAAAATCGGAAGTTTTTGTCCTCTTACTAATGTATTCATACCGTCAATATTTGACATTCCGGTTTGGATAAATTCTGATGGTTCTTCACGAGAATAAGGATTGATTCCTGCTCCAACAAGATCATATTTTTCTTTAGATACGATTTTGGGACCATTATCTCGTGGTTTGCCTAAACCGTCAAATGTTCTTCCAAGCATCTCATCAGATACAGCCAACATAGCGGTTTCGCCTAGAAATTTTGTTGAAGTTCCAGTTGTCCCTAGGCCGTAAGTAGGTCCAAAGACTTGAATAATAGCCAAGCCCTTTCTTGTGTCCAATACCTGACCTTGACGTCTTTCACCGTTAGCTAGTTTTATCTCGACCATCTCACCATAGGAAGCATCATTTACACCCTCAACAAACATTAGTGGTCCAGCTATTTTTGATAAAGTCTTAAAAGCTACATTTGACACTTTAAATAGTAACCTCCATCAACAAATTATTAAACTGGTCTTTCATATTAATCTCGATCTCTTTAACTAATTCCTCTACTTTTTCTTCTTTTGTCCATTTAATTGATGATATACGTTTCTTAACGTCCAACGATCCTATTTTAGTAGAAGAAACTCCTTTTTTTATGGCCTCAGATTCCTGTTTTCCGAACTCTAAAATTGTTGAAAGCATTAGATATTGTTTCTTTATGGATGAATAGGTATCAATTTCATCATAGGCACTCTGTTGCAAGTAATCTTCTCGGATAGAACGGGCGGTATCCAATATCCCTTTTTCAGGTTCTGGCAATGCATCATATCCTATTAGTTGAACAATTTCCTGCAATTCAGCCTCCCTTTGTAAAATTTCAAAGGCTTCTTTTCTTCGTCTAACCCATTTATCTGATATGTTATTCTTGTACCATTCGTTTAGTTGATCGCCATATAAAGAATAGCTCGTTAACCAATTAATAGATGGAAAATGCCTTCTAGATGCAAGATTTGCGTCTAGAGCCCAGAATACTCTAGTTACCCTAAGAGTATTTTGTGATACTGGTTCAGAAAAATCACCACCTGGTGGAGATACTGCCCCTACTAGAGTGAGGGAGCCTACTCGTTCTTCTGGAGAGACCACTAATGCTTTGCCTCCCCTTTCATAAAATTCTGCCAGTCTACTTCCAAGATAAGCAGGATATCCTTCTTCTCCTGGCATTTCCTCCAATCTGCCGGAAATTTCTCTAAGGGCTTCTGCCCATCTAGAAGTACTATCTGCCATAAGAGCTACATCATATCCCATATCCCGATAATACTCGCCCATAGTGATACCAGTATAGATACTTGCTTCTCTAGCTGCTACTGGCATGTTAGAAGTATTTGCTACCAGAATTGTTCTTTCCATGAGAGGTCTTTTAGATTTAGGATCTTCCAATTCTGGAAATGATGTGAGAATTTCTGTCATTTCATTTCCTCTCTCACCGCATCCAACGTATACTATAACATTACTGTCTGCCCATTTTGCAAGCTGTTGTTGAGTCACTGTCTTTCCGCTTCCAAAAGGGCCTGGAATAGCTGCGGTACCGCCCTTAGCAAGAGGGAAAAAGGTGTCAAGAACTCGTTGTCCAGTAAGCAAAGGAGATTCAGGTGGTAGTTTGCTCAAAACAGGTCTTGGTTTTCTTACCATCCACCAATTTGACAAACCAACATTTGCTATTGTACTGTTTGTTTTTATTTCCGCAACATTTTCACTTACCGTATACTTTCCTTCGGTTATTTCAGAGAGTTCACCACTAATATCAAATGGAACTGATATTTTGTGTCTAATCAAAGGTGTTTCTTGAACTTCACCAATAATTTCACCAGGAGAAACTTTGTCACCTTTTTTCCTTACTGGAATAAATTCCCATTTCTTGTATTGATCCAAAGCTGGAATTACATTACCTCTACTGATAAAATCCCCACTCTTTTCTCTTAAAATATCTAGTGGCCTTTGAATTCCGTCATAAATCGATTTTAATAAACCCGGACCAAGTTGAATTGAAAGAGGTCTTCTAGTATTAATAATTTTCTCGCCAGGACGAAGTCCAGTTGTATCTTCATAAACTTGTATAGTAGCTTTGTTTCCTTCGAGGCGGATAATTTCCCCTAGCAAACCTAATTCACCGATACGGACAACATCATACATTTGTGCTTGCTCAATATCTGTTGCTACAACGACTGGACCAGAAATCCGTGAAACAATAGCTGATGACATGTTATTTTACTCCATCTACACCCATTTAATATTTAATATTTATTCCAAGAACTCTTCTCGCTAAAGAAGATATTGATTCTTCTTGTATATTTCCTTTCAATAAAGGCATGAATAAAACGAGTGGTTCAATTGATGCTTCTACCTTCTTTCTTAATAACGGAGGTAGATAATCCCTAATAAAGTGACTAGCAATAATCATACTATATTTGTGAGAAAAAAAAAGTTTCTCCATTGTTTTAAAAGATTCATCGCCTTTACTAACTATGAAAGTATCATCAATACCTAAAAGTCGATAACCTATAACAAGTTCTCTTTCTCCAATAACAGCTATGACACCATCATGTTCTTCATTTTTTTGTTTAGTGGACATATTCAATATTTTACTCCAAAATTAACATCGAATGTATACGTTCGATTGGAAGATCATAACGCTTCCCATAAGCTATTCTCTTTATATTATCCCATTCATATTCAGCCTTTATCATAAAATAAAAAATAATTCCGAGAGAAAGAGAAATACTTTTTAATCTTTTTAAATAAGTTTTGTTGATATATTTATCAAAAGCAACTTCGAAATCTATCAAACTATGAGTTTTCATATAAGTGTCCTTAAGAATATCAGTTAAATTATAATATTTTTCCACCTTATTAATCAATTCTTCAATATTTTTTGAAGTATAAATATCAAATAATTCATCTAGTATAATATTACCACCTTTAACTAGATGTTTTGTAATTAATTCACGTTCCAAGTTACTTTCTCTCCCTTTGAGTAGAGTTAAAATATTTTTTTTATCTATTTGTGACCTAAATAGATCTCTTATTATACCTTCATCACCTTGAAAAAACTTTAATGATTCCATTAAAGTTGTATAATAATATGCGACAAGATCAGCCATCATCGGACCCAAATCACCTGTTTTTTGATATGTGTCTAGATGTTGCATCAATATGGTTCCGTATCTATATTTCACAAGATAATTTACAACTCCCTCTACACTAGTCTGTGATAAAATAATTTTCATTTCATCATGATGTATATTTCCTGCAGATACTCCAGCAGGAAAGTTCCTACTCGAAACTAAAAATGGCTCAGTTTCTGTTATTGCACGACCTATGATCTTTGATGACAGGATCAACTCAATATTATGTATATCCCATTTTAGGAGATATGATCTAATTGCAGCCTTCCCGCTGTATGGTGCTGCCTCCAGAGCAATTTTATTAATTTCAACTATATGTCTATTTAGGGCAATTTCCAAAAGCTCAGGAGGTGAATATAGAGAAGCAGCTCTTTCTATTTCTATTCCATACCATGTGGGTTCGAGCATACGGGTCATCTCTGATACATCTTTAGCATGGAGCAATTGCTGTAGGGTTTCATGAGAGAGAAAATTAACTGAAAGGGATTGTAGACGTCCGAAAGATGAGGAATAAGATGAGGAAGTCACTATTACTTTACCATTCTCTCTAGTAGAAAATTTTTTAGATCATCTTCATGAGTTCTCAATAATTCTTCAAAAGTTAAATCCAATTCTCTTGTCCCATTTATATCTTCAGCAAAAATGCCACCAATAGTATTAATTGACGATCCCAATGATATACTGTTCGTCTTTTTCAAAAATGCTTTATCCTCCTCCCTACAATGTATTATGATATTTTCTCCTAGCTTTGTTTTAGCATAGCGAAGCATTATTTTCAGGGTGTTCTTATAATCCGATTTTCGTGTATACTCGTTTAACTCTTGGGTTATTTTATCAAATGTAGAATCCATGTTTGCGTTAATAGCATTAAAAAGAACTTTTTTTGCTTTTAGTCTTGCAGCCTCTACTATTCTGGAAGCCTCTCGTTGGGATCTTGCTGTAGATTCATTTGAATAGTGCAATTCAATCTCTTTTAAAGTATTTTGTTTCAATTTCTGAATTTTTATCTTTTTTTCAGCCAATGTACTATCAAGAATACTAATTTTCTTGTTTTTTCTATCCTTGATCTCTTTGATGAATGTATATGAGATACTCATTCAGATCTCATCTCATCAGAGAATACCCAATAAGAGAATTATACCAAGAACAAAGCCAATAATCCAGAGAGTCTCAGGGATTACGAAGAAGAATAAAACCTGACCAAATTTTTCAGGTTTTTCTGCTATTATTCCCATTCCAGCAGCTCCAATACCTTGCTGTGCATTGCCTGTTCCAATTAAACCCCCTGCAATTGCAATCGCAGCAGCTATCGCCAACAATGGTTTTGTTAATCCTTCATTGGAAGGGTGAGTTTCCTCTTGTGCAAATACTTGTGGAGAAAATATTGTAATAGCAGCAAGTGTCAATCCTGTTATTACTGCAATAATAGACAATTTTGAATGGTTGTATCTTATCATAAGTAGCTAAGGGTTTATTGTAAA
>JALDXL010000022.1:0-17680 GCA_032155045.1 Nitrososphaerales archaeon | reverse complement strand
AAATATGTACATTGTTATTAAAAATCCATGTAATAATCTTTATTATGACATAATTAAATTATTTTTATATTGATTGGGATATAAAATATTCTATTTCTTTTCTTAATTTAATTTATTTTGGAAGGATTTAAACTAGTCAAATCATTGGAATAAGATTAAGTCTTCCAGAAATTAAAATTATTTGGGAAAAAATATTCATAGTTTAGAATTCCGAAAGCGCTATATGGTACTATAGTATTCAAACCAATATTTATCATGTCTGACAAAAATAAAAAGAACAATGAGAATAATAATGATAATGATAAAAAGAAAAGAAGCTATTTTGATGTAACAAGAAAAAGAAGAAGCAAAAATTTAAAAACAATTATTCTTCCTATTATAGCTGTAATTGCTATTATTGCAGTGATATCCATGTTTCTTTATTCTCCAAATCTTCCCCCTTCAGGTTTTGGAGCTTTAGGTTCTGCACATACACATGCGGCTTTTCTAGTTAAAGTAAATGGCGAAAATATTGATTTTAGTCAACCACAATATCAGGTACAATCTGATTATATTCATGTTGAGAATGGTGACGGTACCACTTTACATAGACACGCAACCAATGTTACATTTGCTGATTTTCTAAAAAGTATTAAAATGGATTTGGATGAAACAAATAATTGTCTAGTATTTACTAATGGGACACAATATTGTAATAATAACGATAATCAACTAAGAATATTTATCAATGGAAACTCGACTGAATCTATTTCAGGTTATGTTATTAATGATAACGACCGCCTGTTGGTAATTTATGGAAATGAAACTCAAGACCAGATCTCAGAAGCATTAGATGAATTAAACAAGATTAAAATACAATTTACATAGAATTCTTTTTATTCATCATTTATTTTTTAGGATGTTTTAGACTAATTATATTAAACATAGTTTTTGCGAATCTTTCAATCTTTTTATAATTGATTAGTTTTTTATAGTATTTCCTACTAGATATAAAAATATATCATCCAGCGTTATTGGTGAAATGTTAAAAGATAAATTATTTTTTATAGCTAGATCGGATAATTCTTTTATATGAGATTCAAAAGTGAACAATCTAATAATATCTGTACCTATTTCTACTATAGTTCCGTATCCTTTCAATTTTTCAATATCTATAAATTTTTTTGATATATCCATACGAATATTTTGTGGAATAATTTTGCGTAAATCATTTATATTTCCTTCTTTCACAATTTTGCCATTATCTATTATAACTATTCTATCAGATAATACTTCTGCTTCGTCCATATAATGAGTTGTAAGTAATATAGTTTTACCTTCTTTTTTTAAATCTTGTATTAAATTCCAAACTTGACGTCTTGAAACTGGATCAAGACCTATAGTAGGTTCATCTAAAAATAATAAATCTGCATTAACAGCTGTAGCCATTGCTACCAAAATTTTTTGTTTCATTCCACCAGACAAATTCATTGCAGGTTTATCTTTTACTTTGAACAATTCCAATCGTTCTAATATTATCTCAGTTTTTTTCTTTGCAATTGATTTATCTTCTCCTCTGATCTTAAGCCAGTTATAAACATGATCCCAAGGAGTTAGCGCTCGTAATGGTCTTCCTTCTTGAGGAACAACAGATATAAATTTCCTTATATTTTCTGCCTGATTTATTGCATCATAACCTAATACTTTTAACGTTCCAGATGTTGGTAGTAATTGTGTTGCACACATTCTTACAAATGTAGTTTTACCGGCGCCATTTCTTCCCAATAATGTGAAAATCTGTCCTTGATCAATCTTTAATGATATACGATCTAACGCAGGTAAGATAGTTCCTTTATAAATTTTTGATAAATTATATGCTTCAATAGCCAGCAATTATTATTATTATTATTATTTATTTTATATCAATATATTATTTGTTAAAAACCATATTAATCTAAATAATAGTACTTGCCATAAGTTTTATGGCTGAATTTACAGATATGAAAGGACAAGAATTAGTTGATGTTAAAGAAACAGGAGATAAAATTGAGTTATTTTTTAAAAATAATAAATATATTATTCAAATAATAGATGGAAAATTCATGATAACACAATCAACCTAATTTTTATGAATTTTCTCTTTTAACAATAATTCATAATAGTATTTTGTCAAATAAAATTAACATAAACATTATTCTTAAAAAATATTAATCCAAATATTAATATATGAATAATCTCAAATTTGTAAATCAATTTAGTAAAAAATCTATTGTATTTTTTGTAATGATATTCACGTCATTAACTTATTTGGTTTTCATCTCTATAGTCCCGGAAAATGAAAACATTTTAATTAAATCATCTTATGGTATTATTCAAAAGATTCCAATTGATATAGATTATGCTCAATTTATTTCTCCATTGAACCAAGATAACCAAGTAAAGGTGTATTTAAAATCTCTTCCCACAGATGATCTTACTGGTATTAATAATAACACAAATCAAACTATGAATGCGGTCATGAAGGTATATTCTACAAATGGAACATTGCTAAAAACAACTTCATTTCCGTCTGGTTTTAATTATAACAGTTTGAAATCAATAAAACTTGCTACTAATATTATAGATAAATCTGTTGAAACAGTTACAGCAGTTGTACAATTAACTAATTTAGAAAAAACACAATCATTATCTGACCCAATAACAATCAACCTTGGTCTAGGACAAATCATAGATAAATAAAGCTCGTAAATAAAATTTTTTTGATGTTCCAATAAGTTCATATTAATTATTTTATAATACTCAGATCTTGGGAATTTACAAATATGCATTCTATAAAAGTCCAAATATTGGAATTTTTGTGAAATGTAATGATAATTTTTTACTACTTCCATTAGGATTTGCATCAACAAAAACTACAACTTTATCAAGATATTTAGAAGTTAAAGATCATATTTATGTTTCAATTGCAGATACACGATTATTAGGTCCAATGATGGTTATGAATAATAATGGAATACTTGTATCGTACATTACTTCAGATGAAGAGATCGCAATATTAAAAGAGAAAACTCAGTTAAATGTTGAACGCTTGCAAACTAAATATACTGCAATAGGCAATTTAATAGCTGCAAATGATCATGGAGCGATAGTTTCTCCATTATGTAGTGATGTAAAATTACAAATACAAGATATTTTAGGAGTATCGGTTATCACTATGGGAATTTCAGAATTCATTCAAACAGGATCAATGATAGTTGCAACAAATAATGGAGCTGCAGCTCATCCCAACATATCTGATGATGAAGTTAAGATAATTTCTGAAATATTGCATGTTAATGTAGAACCAATAACCATAAATGGTGGAATTCCTTATTTATCATCAGGTATTATTGCCAATTCTAAATCAGTCGTAGTTGGAAATATGACTAGTGGTCCTGAACTAATCATGTTAAGTAGAGCATTTAATGTTTGAAGATGTTTGAAATTTTTATCGAATTGCTTTGAGTAAAAAGTATATTAACAAAAATTTATTACTTCGCTTAGAAGATCTTACAATAGAAAGCGGAAGTTGCCAAGCATGGTCAAAGGCGTGAGATCAGACTAAGTTTGACATGAAGCTCAGAAGTTAGCATTTGACTAGGATACCTCATCTCTTAGGGGTTCGTGGGTTCAAATCCCACCTTCCGCAAATTATATTAATAATAAAATTATTCTTCAGTACTACTGCAAATTTAGAATTTTATTTCAGATACCATATTAAAGTACAAAACATTAAAAATTATTTTTTTATTAATTAATATTATTATAAAAACTGTATGTTTTTATACAGAATATAAAAAGATTTGAAATAAACCTTTCAAATTATAACAGACAGAGATATATAGTTGTAAAATTAACAAAGGAATCAGCGGGGTGGGGAAGCCAGATATACATTAGGCAAAGTTATCCCGGCGGGCTCATAACCCGCAGAGCGGTTTCTATCAATGTAAATATTTCTACATGGTAGCCGTAAGTTCAAATCAACCCCCCGCTATTTATTAGAATTATTTATACTTTTCAAACCATTTTGAATATAAATCGATATATCCAGATTCGAAAAATTTTGTTTTTTCGTTTCCATATCTATGAAGAGGTTTAGTTAAATGTCGATGTGCTTTCAATGCGGGAATGTATAATCCTTCTTTAATTGATCTTGGTTCTAATATAGATATTTTTTTACTAGTCCTGTCGATTCGTTTACATTTTTTACATTGATATCCTTTATTTTTTCCTTCTGATTTCATGCTCTTTTTGCAAACTTTACAAATTGGATTGATAGTATTATAAATTTGTACTAATTGATGGATATATATATATTCAATATTTAATATTTTTGGATATTTTGATGTAGCGTTTCTAACACCAAATCCGATTTCGATTTGATCTCCTATATGCAATTGTGATGCAATTTTAGTGAGTCCTGTTGGTTCATATACTGCTGCCCAACAAGTATTTGTTGAATCGTCTTCAACTGTAAAAAATACGTGTCCACCTTGAATAACTTTAGGATTTGTTATTAATATACATCTAGAGTAACCAGAACTAAAAGGCTTTATCATAGACAATTTCAATTCATTTTGTAAATGCATTCCAGTCCCTTGATTTGAACGATAAATCATAGCTCCGTCTAGATCTTCCTCGATTTTCAAACTTTTTAAACTATCATATAACACTCGAGGATCTTCTCCTCTAATTCCACAAAATACAGGATCAGGTCCATGTGGTAGGATAAGAATTCTTTTATTTATATGATCATAGCTATTGTATGTAGAAGGGAACGTTGTATCTTGTAGATGCATGACTTTAGTTGGATCAACTAGTCTATTAGAACCACAATTGTTATTTTTTCTATATGCCAATATCTCAAATGTATGATCTGACGTTAATAAGCATCCTATAGCAGCCAAAGCTCCAACTAATCCTTGACCATTTCCAAAACCAAAATATTTTAAATTATATTTCTGTGCTATTTTTATTGCGTTTCGTTTATTCAATATGTCAAACATTGCAAGCCTATTGAATTCCTCGAATTCAAAAGGAACTTTATTGTCTTGCAAACAAACCAATCCGGGGTTAGCGCCTTTACCAATTGCAGAATTCTGTTCTATCTCATTTTTCATAAAATCAATAATATTTTCAATATTATTGTTATTAGTTAACATAATTCTTAAACAAACAGCACCATTTCCACGAGTTTTCCAAGGAATATTTGGATTTAGTCGTATTAATAGAGGATAATCTAAAAATTTTACATTTTTTTTATTTAAATAAGAAACAAGTTTGAAAGCTAAGTGGGTAGTACATCTTCCAAATCTTGAATCAGTATCATCCAACCCAATATGGAAAATATTATTTTCATTTGGATTTAAACTCATCAACATTGTTGAATAGAAACAAATCATTAAATAAATTTAATTTAATTACTATTTCGAAATAAAGGAAAAAATTATAAAATTTTAATTATTGTTGTTTAATTACTTTTTTATATTGAATATAAATAAAAAGGATACTATGCAATTTAAATTATTGAGAGATCTTGATTTTACTAAACGTAATGGATTATTACCAGTAATAGTTCAAGATAAGACTACTAAAGATATTCTCATGCTTGCATATGTTAATGAAGATGCTCTTGAGAATACTATTGAAACTGGTAATGCATGGTTTTGGAGTACATCTCATAAAAAATTATGGATGAAAGGTGAAGAATCTGGTAATATTCAACCTGTAGAAGAAATACTGGTTGATTGTGATGGTGATGCATTGGTATATGTTGTGAATTCTACAAAACCCGCTTGTCACACTGGAAATATATCATGTTTTCATAACATTCTAAAAAATAAAAATTAGCGAATATAGGTTAAAATTAATAATAATTTTTATATAATTAAGATATTAAATAACAATATCATACGATTTAGTTTTAGTATTATATTTTTTTTATAATATAAAATTATAGTGTTACTAAATTTATGTTTAGAGAACCTTATTTACAATGTATTTTAATCCCATTTATAATAATGGGAATAATACGGACTTTAACATGCAGAGAATGCAAAAAAGAATATCAACCAGAGTTTAGATATATTTGCGAAGAATGTTTTGGACCTCTTGATGTTAATTATGTATATCATGATATTATAAAAAAAGAGACATTTGAATCTAGAACAGAAAAAACGTATTGGAGATACTTTGAACTATTGCCAATAAGAGATAAAAATAATATAGTTAGCATTAATGCAGGTTTTACTCCTTTACAAAAATCTACTAATCTTAGTAAAGACTTACAATTAAAATCTTTATATATTAAAAATGATTCCGTCAATCCAACCTTTTCTTTCAAAGATCGACCTGCGGGAGTTGCTGTCTCTAGGGCAAAAGAAATCAATCTACAAGCTGTAGGGTGTGCTTCAACTGGAAATCTTGCATCTGCTACTGCTGCTCATGCTGCTGTTGCGAGACTTCCTTGTTATATATTTGCACCTGCCGATCTAGAACATGTAAAAATTTCTCAAGCGTTGTCTTATGGTGCAGAATTTGTTGCTGTAGATGGAACTTATGATGATGCCAATAGAGTAGCATCTGTAATTGGGGATGCAAAAGGAATAGGTATTGTGAATATTAATATGAGACCATATTATGTTGAAGGGTCCAAAACCCTTGCTTATGAGGTAGCAGAGCAACTCAATTGGCAGATACCAGATTATTTAGTAATCCCTGTTGGTAGTGGTGCAATGTTAAATGCAATTTGTAAAGGCTTTGAAGAATTACAGGAAATAGGGTTACTTGATGATGTTTCTAATTTAAAGATTATTGCCGCTCAACCTAATGGATGTTCACCAATAGTAGATGCATTTAAATCCAATAGAAATGAGGTGTTTCCTGTAGAAAAACCTAATACTATTGCAAAAAGTCTTGCCATAGGAGACCCAGGAGACGGAATTTATGTTTTAAAACGATTAAAACAATATAATGGTATTGCCGAAGCAGCTACAAATCAAGAAATAATTGATGGGATACTTAAATTATCAAAAACAGAAGGAATTTTTACAGAACCTGCTGGAGGTGTATCTATAGCTGTTCTTCAAAAATTAGTTGAGAGTGGTAAAATAGATCGAGATGCTAACATTGTTTGTTATGTTACTGGTAATGGTCTCAAATCTACAGAAGCAATAGTAAACTCACTTCCAAAACCATCTACTGTTAAACCAGATATTCAAACAGTTTCAGCAATAATCAGATAATAAAAATAATATAAATAATATATGTAAAATAAAAGTGAAGATATAAATGGCAAAAATTGAGTTCATAATTCCGTCTGTTTTAAATAAAGGTTCTGGAGAAAAAAAAATATTATTAGATGCACAAGATTTACAAGATGCCTTTAATAAAGCATCTGATAATTTAGGTGATGACTTTAAACGTAGAGTCTTAGATCTTAATGGCAAACCTCGTGCTCTTATAAATATATATATAAATGGCAAAAATATGCGATTTAACAAAGAAGGAATGGTAACATCACTTAAAGAGGGAGATTCTGTTTATATACTTCCTGCAGTAGCAGGAGGCGCAAATGAAACAAAAATTGAACGTATTGAACTTACTAATCAAGATCTTCAACGTTATTCTAGACAAATAATGTTAGAAGAAATAGGATTTATCGGAATGGAAAAACTTAGAAATTCCAAAGTTTGTGTTGTTGGAGTGGGCGGAATTGGAAACCCAGTTGTAACCCAATTAAATGCTATGGGTGTTGGAAAGATCCGTATTGTAGATAGAGATGTAATTGAAATATCTAATCTGCATAGACAACATTTGTATACAGAACAAGATATTGGAAAAGTCAAAGTTGAAGCAGCAATAGAACATTTGAAAAGAAGGAATACGGATGTAGAAATTGAAGCTCTTCCTATTTCAGTTACTCCTTATACTGCCGAGAATATAGTAAAAGGATTTGACGTTGTAATAGATGCACTAGATAGTATTGATGCAAGATATGCTTTAAACGATGCGTGTATTAAGCAACATATTCCACTTATTTATGCAGGTGCCCTAGGTATGCTTGGTTCAGTATGTACAATCCTTCCACAAGAATCTGCATGTCTTCGTTGCATATTTCCTGCTTTATCTGAGGATGACATGCCAACATGTAGTACAGAAGGAGTTCACCCTTCTATTTTGTATTTGGTTGGGGGTATTCAAGTATCTGAGGCAGTAAAAATACTATTGGGACAAAAGCCATCTTTGATGAATACTTTATTGTATATTGATCTAAATGAGTTATCATTTGAACGGATTAAAATGTTTAGACACGATGAATGTTTCGCATGTGGAAATGAAAAACTAACAATAAAAGAAGTACAACAAGAAAAAGAGCGAGATCTTATTATTGAGGAATTATGCGGCAGAGATAGAGGTAAAAGAACATACACAGTGACACCAATAGAAATAACTTCCACAATTAACTTAAATAAAATAATACAAAACGCAGAATTTTTAGGATATGATGTAAAAACTAGAGGAACTATGGGAATAACTGTAACTACTAATAATAAGTCGGTACAACAATTGTCCATAAGTTTTATGACAAGTGGTGCAGCAACCATAGTAGGAGCAAAAGATGAGAATGATGCTCTTTCAATATACAAAGAATTTATAAATTTTAAAATTGCAAATAAAAAATAAAATAGCAGTATCCTTTAATCAAAACAAAAATTTTTATTTCGAAAATTAAAATTATTAAATATTTATTATAAAGAAGGGTAATGAATAGATTTAATTTTTAAAATACGACTCCAACTGCATCTTTTACTTCTTTTGATAGTTCTCTATAGCCATTTTTATCGATTATAACCACGTTTATTCCGTCACCTGTACCTGCATTTCTTCTAATTGCCGCAGCTATTGCTTGCATAGCTACTTTGTATGCTTCATTAACGCTCATATTTTCTTTAAATTCGCTTTCTAAATAACCATAAGCTACAGGTGATCCACTTCCTGTAGAAATAAACTTCTCTTCGGTTAATGATCCAAATAAATCGATATTATAAATTTGACCAGCTCCTTTGCCTTCGTACCCTGCCATGATAATCTGAACATAATATGGAAAATATCTTTGATTAAACAAAATATTAGAACATAATCTTGCAGCAGATTGAACTGGTATGTTTCTTTTGTTAGATATTCTATATATATTGGCGTTATATCGCATTGTATCTACAAGATTCTGAGCGTCAGCTACACCACCTGCAATAGTCATTCCTAAATGATTATCAACTTTTTGAACTTTCATTACTCGTCTATCAGCTATAAAAAAACCTGCACTAGCACGGGTATCAGCAGCCAATACAACACCATCAGAACATGAAAGAGCACAAGTAGTTGTTCCTTTTTTAATCTGATTTGCTATGTATTCAGAATATCTATTATCTTGTACGTGCATATTAATCAAAGATAGTCAATTCATTACTACATAAGTATTTTTTCATTCCAAGTATTTTATATAATATTATATTTTACTTATTTAGAATATATAATATAATGTCAAGGACTCTCTTTGAAAAAATTTGGAATAATCATATAGTATATCCTAATTCTAAAAGTATAAATGAATCAACAAACCCAGACTCTTATTTACTCTATATAGATCGACATTTAATTCATGAAGTTACCTCACCACAAGCATTTGATGGTCTAAGATCAAACAATAGAAAAGTTAGAAGACCTGATTTGACTTTTGCAACTATGGACCATAATGTTCCAACTACAAATAGAAATCTTCCAATCGTTGATCAAATATCTGCTATACAGATTAATACACTAATAGAAAATTGTAAAGAGTTTGGTATACGTTTATTTGATTTGAAAAGTCCTAATCAAGGTATAGTTCATGTAATCGGCCCTGAGCTAGGAATAACTCTTCCAGGTACTACTATAGTTTGTGGAGATAGCCATACTTCTACTCATGGAGCTTTTGGAGCCTTTGCTTTTGGGATCGGTACTAGTGAAGTAGAACATGTACTCGCAACTCAGTGTTTATGGTTGAATAAACCACAAACTATGGAAATCAATTTTATTGGCGAACCAAAAAATTTACTTGCAGTATCCGCTAAAGATATCATATTAGCACTTATTCGCAAGATAGGCATAGGTGGAGGGATTGGAGCTGTAGTTGAATATCGCGGTGATATTATAAAGAAATTTTCAATGGAAAAAAGAATGACCATTTGTAATATGTCGATAGAAGCTGGTGCTAGAGCTGGATTGATTGCTCCTGATGATGTAACCTTTGAATATATACATAATCGAGAATATTCCCCTAAAGCAGAACAATTTGAAAAAATGGTCAAATATTGGAAAGAATATTTGAAAACTGATAATAATGCTTTTTTTGATAAAAAAATAGAAGTGAATATCTCAGATCTTCCCCCACAAGTGAGTTGGGGAACCAATCCATCAATGGTTGCTGACGTAACTGGAATAATTCCATATCCTGATGAATATGCAATGGGTAATGAAGATGAAAAAAAAGCTGCAACCAGAGCACTTGAATATATGGATTTAAAACCAGGCATACCGATTACTGATATCAACATTGATCGAGTGTTTATAGGATCATGTACAAATTCGAGATTAGAAGATTTACTTGAAGCGTCTGTTATTATCAAGGGAAGAAAAGTCTCACCCAAGGTTCAAGCTATGGTCGTACCTGGATCTCAATCAGTCAAATTACAGGCAGAAAAATTAGGACTAGATAAAATTTTTATAGAAAGTGGATTCGAATGGAGAGATTCTGGATGCAGTATGTGTTTAGGAATGAACCCAGATATTCTTTCCTCAGGTGAAAGATGTGCTAGTACATCAAATCGAAACTTTGAGGGAAGACAAGGAGCTGGAGGGAGAACTCATTTAGTAAGTCCAGTTATGGCTGCAGCAGCTGCAATAAAAGGACATTTTGTCGATGTTAGAGAATTGATATAAATATTCTAATATTGTCTAAAATCAATTATAATGGAAGCATTTCAAAATTTTGAAAGTAAAGCAATACCTTTTCCATACGTTAGTGTAGATACAGATCAGATAATTCCAAAACAATTTCTTAAATCAACACAAAAAAAAGGATTTGGAAAATACCTATTTTATAATTGGCGGTACAATAGTACTGGTGAACCTAGGAATGACTTTGTGTTAAACAATCCTGAATATTCTGGATATAAAATTCTACTAACATTAGACAATTTTGGAAGTGGAAGCTCTAGGGAGCATGCTGTATGGGCATTAATGGATTACGGGTTTAAGGCTATTATATCTCCTTCCTTTGCTGATATTTTCTATAGTAACTGTTTAAAGAATGGCATATTACCAATAATTTTGCCAAAAAATGAAATAGAATATCTTTTTGATAATCCAAATTGTATTATAAAGATAGATCTAAATAAACAAGAGATAGATCTAAAACCTGTTTCAAAACAATTAAAATTTCAGATAGATAGATCTAAGAAAAAGATGTTATTAGAAGGTTTAGATGAAATTGGAATGACTTTGGAATTAGAACGTGATATTTCAGATTACGAAAACAAGTCATATAGAGATTTTAATATGAGAATATTAAACTCAATAAAAAATTAAATTCTTATTATATTTCTGATATTTCATAGATGCTATTTTCTTTGTAATCTATTATCTTAATATTAGAATTGAAGATATTTTTGATATTCTCTTGGTTATGAAAATGAGATATAATTTGTTTCATAAATTCATCTGCTATGATTGTTATCTTTTTATTTTGATTAATTTTTAAAAAAAACTTCATTGCATCAATAAAAGTTAAATAATTTAATGCATGTGTTGGAGAATCATTTTCTACAGATATTATATTTTGAGATGCCGGAAATATATCAGATATCTCGGCAGGAATAATTCCCAAGTATGGATTATATGAAAAAATTTCTGCATCAGATAAACTTTCTTTTATTTTGACAAAATTTTTTGAAGAATAAAACGGATGAATTTTTGCTTCAGGGGATAAAATTATCAGTTTAGTTTTGTTATTAATAATATAATTTTTTACTAATTTTCTAAATCTTTTTGCTTCTGGTCTATATTGATCATAAGGTTCATTAAAATAAATTGCTTTATCTTTATAGAGTGGTGTACCATCTTCAAGATATTCAAAATTTTTAAATAATCTAATGGCGTCCATTAGTTTTGGATGATTATGAGCTTTGCTCATTATATACTCCCATAATCTTCCATCCAGTATTGATTGCTTGACAGAATTTACTTCTTTTTTTAAGACATATAAGTTATGTAGAGATAATTGAATAATTCTTTCAACTTCTGTAGTTTCTAATAATTCAGATGGAGTAAAAGTATTGCAAATTACACAAGAACATGGGAAATATGTAATATTTTCTAATTTTGTAGTTCCATTTGAATGCATATACCTATTATCTTTAGCATATAAAATATATGATGCAGAATCAAACATATCACAGCCTAATGCAACTGCTAATGGAATAGTTAATGGATGACCCGCACCAAAAAGATGAATTGGTTTGGATGGTATTGTTTTTTTTAAAGTATAAATTATTTCAGAAAGCTTTGTAAATTCATATGCTTCCATTAATTCAACAGGACTTCCCAAAGCCATTAATTTAAAATTCATTTTATCATAGATTTTTGCAGATTGTACTACTAAATCTAAATGTTCGGCACCTTGGACAGGACCTGCCCATATAGGTTTTATTTCTTCTTTATTATCGCTATTTTTGTTAATTACTTCAATAGTTTCTTTAACGTTACTAATTGTTTGATTAACATATTCAATTGCTTTATTATATTCTAATCCGTAGCCAGTTGGTTTATCTAAAGGTACAGCTATGTCTGTTTTTATATCAATTTCGAATTTGGCAATTTCAGTGGGGCTCACTTCAATATTTCCATACTCCAATACCTGATAACCTCCTGAGTCAGTCATCACTATACCATCTTCAAAATTAATTATTCGATGTATTCCTTCCTTCCGAGCAAAATCTCCATAATGTTTTAAAGCGATATATGCATTTGTAATTACTGCTCTAAATCCTATTTTTTTTAGCAGATTTATATCAACTATTTGTTTTACAGGATGAACAACAGGAATAAATGCTGGTGTATCTATAATTCCGTGAGCTGTCGTTAATTTTCCTATTCGTCCGCCTAGGTCACTATATTTGACCTCGAACGACAAAATTATTTCTTAGTCTCCCTTATAAATTCATCATAAATTGCTTTTATTCTATCAGCAGCAAGTCCTGTTCCTTCTTCTATTCCATTTTGTGTAACTTTAATTTTATCCATTACTATAATTGCTCCAACATCTTCTCTAACTTTTATTAGACCTGGAAAAACTCTTGAAAATCTTTCTGCAAGTGCTTTTAAATCAAATGGCTTTTCCATTAATCTAATTTCCTTAACAAATGAGCCATTTATGATGATCTTTATAATTCCACTAGTATCTAAATCCGTTAATATTACATCTAATTTTTCATTTATTCCAATTAAAGTCCCGCCATATGTTTTTTTATCAGATGTTTCTATGGATACTTTTTTTCCTAGGAATTGAATTGATTCCTCTCCAAATTTTCTAAATGCTACAGACAAACTAATTCGATTGTGGTTATAACAGCAGCTATATATAACTTCAATATCTTTTTTATATCGTATACTATTGAATTATCATTTTTATAATTATTTAGTTTACATCAAGAATCTTTTAGCGTCGCCGTTTTTATAAATTAAATCTAACCAATCTATGATTCCTATTTGTCTCTCAGATTTGTGATCATAAGTATAAATAATTTTCTTGACTGAATCTTCAGGGTCGTTGTGAGTCGTGTCTATTTCAGAAATTTTCTTTGTACCGAAAGTCCTTAAAGTATCATAAAAACATATTCCTAAAATTTCGGAGATAATATTTTCATTTATTTTATTTGTAGAATATTTCCTTTTCCTGTAAGTTTCTAGCAACGAATACGGAGATCTTCTTAGTATAACAATAAAATCTAATTCATTCTTTTTTATTACATATGGTAAAAGATGGCCAACTATTATTAAATTCTCATAGTTATTAATTAACTCTTTTAATAATTCTCGGGTTTTTTTTAAATCAGCTTCAAATGTTTCAAAATTCAAAGCCCTATTTGATATAATTATTTTATTTATATCTATTATTTCACTGCATTTTATTTTTTCAGATAATAAATTGGTTATGGTATGTTTACCAACACCTGGATTTCCCGTAATTCCTATTCTTGACATTTATGTAAATAAAACAAAAAAATCTAAATATGGTATGTAATCAAACAACAAAAAATTAAAAGTTCTACAATAAAAATATAAAAAATGAATTGAAATTTTTTATTTTATTGTATCACAGTAGTTGTTGCTTTTTAGCCTTCTTCCCAGCCCTTGTCAAATACACCGTTTTTGTGTAACGGAACTGGTTGACCTGGGGTATATTCCATTGGTCTCATCCAAAATATTGCATGTGTTGGACAAACTCCTACGCAAGCACCGTCAGAAATGCATCTTTCTGGATAAAATACAAAGGCTTTACCTCTTTTCCAGCCTTCTACTGGCTTTACTCTGAGAACGTCTGGACCAAGAGCAGTACAAATTTCTACACAAAGTGCACATCCAATACATCTTTGTTCATCAACATCTGGAAGTATTGCAATTGTCATTCAATATATCACTAATGGTCCGATGTTGGTGAAACTATTTAAACCCTATGTCAATATCAAAACACTGTTATAATTCGTTTTTCATTGCCACAGGCAAAATAATAATTGAAGATAAAAAATGTGAAATAATAAAAAAGCTAAAAATACAATATGTTTATTGTTTCATTCTCATTACATCTACTTGGCCGCTATGAAGCCAATCTTTTAATTCTTCATGTGATGGTTTTGAATCATGTTTTCCTGCCAAATGCAAATGAAGAAGAACATAATTCAGTTGATTCAATAATATTTTATTATTTTCGTCTCCTCTACGTGCTTTTTCTTTTAAATCTGTTGGAACAGTATTCCACCAATCACTAAAACTTCTAACCATAGTAACAATTAATAGCATAGATTAATAAGCCTTTTGGGTTTTTTAACAGCGTTATAAATTATATTTCTTCTGAACTCTATAAAATAGAAAATTGTTAACCGTTTATCAATAACTAAAAATGTGATCATAATATATTTTCATTCTTGTTATAAATATTCATGTTGTTTCCATTTGATGAGATTCTTAAAGCATATGAAATTTACAAACAATTTAAATTACAAAATCCTCCACTTTACCACGATCGATTTATATTCCCATTATTTTCTGGAACCTATTTTTGTTATAGAAAAATTGATGTTTTGCGGCTGATATCAATCGCTAAATCTCTCTCTGATAATCCTACTTGTATCGATGTCGGATGTGGCAATGGTGATTTTTTAAAAAGAATTCAAAAATACTTACCAATATCTATTGGTGTAGAACAAAATCTATTACCATTCTATCTATTAAAAAAATTAAAACCTAATTTTATATACTCAATTCCAATTGAATTGTTCACATATGAGCATGTTTTTGATTTAGCTTTTGTTGGATGGATGCAACCAGATATCGATTTTCGTAAATATATCGCAAAACTGGCAAAATGTATAATAACTACCTTTGATTCAGGTGGTCAGTGTGGTATAAATGGAGGATGTGAATACGAAGAATTTGGTTTCGATAAAATCGCTTCTTGGAGAACTCCATCGTGGATTGATGTAAACAATGAACTCATGAACAAATACTATACAAATTTAAGTGATAAAGTGACTCTAAGAGAACACTTATCAAGCCTAAGAACAGCTAATAATTTCTGGTATGTTTATTCCAAGAATAGTATTTCAAAAGAGGTTACAGCTGCTTTAAAATCACAAATTCAAAAAGAAGAAAAAGACGATTTAATTTCAAAAGAAAGATTTGATTTTGAAGATGTCCTTGACGAATGTGGTTTTGGATACTATGAGAAATTGTCTTCTTTATTTTCTATTCAAAAACATTTATGGAAAGTTCAGTTTCATTAAGTAGATATTATTAGTTAAATAATTATATTTATTATAATTAAGGCATATTTTAAATAAATCGCATTAATAACAATCAATAGAAATCAATTTTCTCAAATATTGTTTTTAGAAAATTGAGTCTAGAAAAGAATAATTACAACTTTTTAAAATATATTGAATATTGTGATGTTATAGATTATCTTTCTGAGGTTTTGAAACAGAATGTCATTCATAGAAAGCAATATGATTGAACATGTAATGAAATTGAAATATGAGAGTGTTATCTATGCCAATAAATGCTAAGCTGTCTTTATTCTTTTCATTTTATTATATAATAGATGTTATTTTCAATAGAAAAAGAAAATCATTAGATCTCTAGGCAAATATTTAGAGTTTGTAGAATACACTCATACTACTAAAAAATAAAGAAAAATTTGGTTGACATCTCTGTTTTATTTAAAATGAGGATATCATATTTACTATACAGTTTATTCCTTCCCTCGTAATAGAAAATATAAAGAAATTATTTTACAATGATTATTATAGAAGAATCATATTTGTGGAGAAATGTTATTGCAGAATGCATATTATTACAATTTTGAGTAAATGATGAATATATCTCTCAAGAAGGTATTGTATAAATTGATAGATTTTCTAAATTTAAAGATAACCTAAATCAAGTCATTGAAGATGGAAAGATTCAATAATAAAATAATAGAATTCAAAAAAAAATAGACTTCAAAGCCTTCATTATCACATTGTAATAAAATATAGAAAGTACTTATTATATTACCAGACAAGATATAATAAAAAGATATAGAAAATAAATCTAATTATAAATATAATTAGGTAGATGTCATACCTTAATCTTTGTATGACACCATCCTTATACAGAAGTGCACAAATCAGATGGAAATGATTTTCACCCTAATGGCACTAATTGGTTTAATAGCAAAATATATTCAATTAAATAACAAATAAACTTGAGGAATGATTTTGCTTTATTGTTATTTCTTAATTTATTTCCAAAAAAAATTCTAATATTATTGACTATTATCAGAATAACTAACCTAATTATTTATATTAATAAATGTTTTTTATCTTCAATTGCTACAATTCAATTCTTTATCATGTTTCTATCAATTTTCTTTATTCTAGAACCAGTTCTATCAATGATTATATCATGAAGTTATTTATGATTAGTAAATCTTTTAAGAACTGAATTAACATTAACTTTCTTGGATGTGTGTATATCTCAACTTTTTCCCCTGATTTGATTTTAATGTTTTAAATAAATTTCATTAACAATCATTCCACATATATAACACTTATATCCATAAATAATTAGCACATATAACTAGTTCATTTTTGTCACATATTCTGATCCTAACTATGATAAGCTTTAAATTTAGCATTTTTCACAATATTAACTTATGTGACTGATATTGATATATCTCGGTCATTAGATATATCGATAAATACTTTTCGTTGTTTAAGAGATTTGTTAAATTTCATTTATTTACTGATAGGCTCTGTAGAAACTATCATAGCTAACCAATATTCTATAGTTCAATATTGAACAA
>JALDXL010000021.1:0-17691 GCA_032155045.1 Nitrososphaerales archaeon | reverse complement strand
GTTGTGGCGATTAATAGTAACGACCCGAATTATGAGGATGAAGGATTTGAAAATATGAAGAAATTTGCAAAGGAATACAAATTAAATTTCCCTTATCTTATAGATGAAACTCAAGAAATAGCAAAATCTTTTGGCGCAGTTTGTACTCCAGACCCTTTTTTATTCGATCCAGAAAGAAAACTAGTATTTCATGGTCGAATAAATGATGCTACAAATCCTGAAAGTCAGCCTACTAGACAAATAATGGAAGAAAATATCCTCAAGATTTTAGATGGTCAAGAAATTGAAAAAGATTTTGATCCTTCGATTGGCTGTTCAATAAAATGGAAAACTTGATTCACTTTTTTTCTCTTAGTGTTTAATATTCTAAGGAGCGATATTTGAATAACAAACTAGATCCGACTGAATTTAATCTAAAATCGTCATATTTACCTAGTGGTGATCAACCAGAAGCGATAGAGAAGATAACAAAAACAATTCAAACAAATGCTAAATCAATTCAGACTTTGCTTGGAGTAACTGGTAGTGGGAAAACTTTTACAATTGCAAATATTATTTCTCGTACTAGAAAGAATACTCTTGTAATTTCTCATAATAAAACTCTTGCAGCTCAACTTTATTCTGAATTCAAAGATTTTTTTCCTTCCGCAAACGTAGGTTATTTTGTTAGTTTCTATGATTATTATCAACCAGAAAGTTATATTCCGCAAACTGATACGTATATTGAAAAAAATACAGAAGTAAATGAAACTATTGAAAAAATGAGGTTAGAAGCAACCGCAATGCTAATGAGTGGCAAGCCCACAATAATTGTTTCTACTGTTTCATGCATTTACTCATTAGGTTCTCCATCAGAATGGGAAAAAAGATCAATAACAATAAGAGAAGGAGACGCAATAAATAGAAAAGAACTAATCAAACGATTGATTGATTCAAGATATGAAAGAAATGATTTATCAATAACTGGCGGTAAATTTCGAGTAAGAGGAGAAATTATTGATATTTTACCTGGATATTCTACTGAGCTTATTAGAGTAACTTTTTTTGGTGATGAGGTTGAACAAATATCTATTCATGACTCGATTACCTTAAATAAAATTAGGAATATAGATGTAATTAAATTATTTCCAGCAAAGCATTATCTAACCGATAAAAAAGTGAGAGACAACGCAGTAAGAATGATAAAAAAAGAATTACATACATGGTTACCTCAATTGAATGGAGAGTTAGAAAAGGAAAGATTAGATTCTAGAACGAAATATGATATCGAAATGATAAAAGAATTGGGTTATTGCAATGGAATAGAAAACTATTCACGACATTTTGACGGACGAAAAGAAGGTGAGCCACCGTACTGTTTATTGGATTTTTTCAATGATGATTTTTTACTAGTCATAGATGAATCACATGTAACAATTCCACAATTAAGAGGTATGTATAACGGTGATCATACAAGGAAAAAAATGTTGATTGATTATGGTTTTAGACTACCCAGTGCATTTGATAACCGCCCTTTGAAATTTATTGAATTCGAAAAATATTTAGAAAAGGTAATTTTTGTATCTGCCACACCTGGACCGTATGAATTAGCTTTGAGTCATCATGTGGTTGAACAAGTAGTTAGGCCTACGGGTCTTACTGATCCAGTTGTAGAGGTTAGACCTACAAAAAATCAAATTCAAAATTTAATTAATGAAATTCAAAAAAAGGTAGCAAAAAGACAAAGGATTCTAGTTACAACCTTAACTAAAAGAATGGCAGAAGATTTAGCTGAATTTTTATCAAAAAAAAATATCAAGGTAAGATATTTACATGCTGAAATTGATGGGTTAGAACGGACCGAACTTATTCGTCAATTAAGACTTGGAGAATTTGATGTATTGGTTGGCATTAATTTATTGAGAGAAGGATTAGATATTCCTGAGGTATCTCTGGTTGTTATTTTGGATGCAGACAAAGAAGGGTTTTTACGTAACGATACAAGCCTTATACAAACATTTGGTAGAGCTGCTAGACATATTGATGGAATGGTGATAATGTACGCTGATAAAATTACAAAATCGATGGAAAATGCCATTAAAGAAACTAATAGAAGAAGGAAAAAACAGATAGAATTTAATACAATACATGGAATAAAACCAGTTTCGATATCAAAACCTATAGCTACAGATAGAGAATCAATTCAATACGAATCATTTAAATCAATGAGCAAAAATGATTTAAGGAAACTTTCCGTAGAAACTGAAGCCTTAATGAAAAATTATGCAGAAGAACTTGAATTTGAAAAAGCTATAAAATTGAGAGATAAATTAAAAAAAATTAATCAAGAGATTGGAATAATAGAGTTGACTTAGCTAATGATAGATAAACTAGTTGTCAAAGGAGCTAGACAACATAACCTCAAAAATGTAAATGTAGATATTCCTAAAAAGAAGATCGTTATATTTACTGGGCTTTCCGGATCTGGAAAATCTACACTAGCATTTGATACAATTTATGCCGAAGGACAAAGGAGGTATGTTGAATCTTTATCATCTTATGCTAGGCAGTTTCTAGAACTTATGGAAAAGCCAGATGTAGAATCGATTGAAGGGTTATCTCCAGCCATTTCAATTCAACAAAAAACAACAAATAAAAATCCTCGATCTACTGTAGGTACAGTTACAGAGATTTATGATTATCTGAGATTGTTATATGCAAAAATCGGAGAACCGTATTGTCCAAATTGTGGTAGAAAAATACAAAATCAAAGTTTAGAATCTATTACAGATTCTGTTTTCAAATACGCAAGGGAAAAAACAATGATAATTATTCTAGCACCAATAGTTCAAGGAAAAAAAGGATCATATGATAAATTATTTCAAGAATTATACAAAAAAGGATTCACTAAATTAAGAATTGATGGCAATTTTGTAAACATAGAAGATTTGATTAATAGGTCATCTGAAATATCTTATGAAAATAAAGAATCTTTAAAGATTGATGATAAAGAGCCTATTTTACAAAAACAAAAAAAACATACAATAGAAGTTGTGATAGATAGAATTCAATGTTCATTGAAAGAAAAAAGTAGAATATTCGAATCTTTGGAAATTGCAACTAACTTAGCAAACGGTACAACAATAACTATAATTGAAAATAAAGAATTCTTATTTTCTAGATATAATTCATGTCCACATTGTAAGATAAGTATTGGGAATATAGAGCCGAGATCTTTTTCTTTCAATTCGCCATTTGGTGCATGTAGTGATTGTAATGGTTTAGGTATTAAATTCGAATTTGATCCCGATTTAATAATTCCTGATAAAACTAAAAACATTCTTGATGGCGCAATTAGACCATGGCAAGGAAATTTTGCTACCTTTAAGACTTCTATGTTAAAATATGTTGGAAAAAAATTTGGTTTTGACTTGACTACGCCTATAGAAAAAATGACGAGTAAACAGTTAGATATCATATTATACGGAACAGAACAAAATATTTATTACAAATATGAATCGAAATATTCACAAAGTAAATGGGAATACGAGAGCAATTTTGAAGGTATAATTCCTAATTTGCAAAGATTGTATAACACTACTGAGTCAGAAAGCAAAAGAGAAATGTTATCCCATTTTATGAATGAACGAGTTTGCGATACATGTTCTGGAAAAAGGTTAAAAAAAGAATCATTATTTATAAAATTGTCTCAGAAATCTATTATGGATATTGGAGATTTATCTATAGATCAATGTTTTACATTTTTTAAGAATTTAACACTTGATTCTACACAAAAATACATAACAAAGGACATATTGAAGGAAATAAAATCAAGATTAGAATTTTTAATAAATGTTGGATTGGATTACTTAACCCTTAATAGGTCAACCTCATCTTTATCAGGAGGAGAATCTCAAAGAATCAGACTTGCTACTCAAATCGGATCTAATTTAACAGGAGTTCTTTATGTTTTAGATGAACCAACCATAGGACTCCATCAAAGAGACAATGATAGATTAATAAAGACTCTACAAAAACTTCGGGATTTAGACAATTCCCTTATTATTGTAGAACACGATGAAGATGTAATAAGGAATTCAGATTGGATAATTGATATTGGTCCTGGTGCTGGAATACATGGTGGAACAATAGTCGCTCAAGGAACTTTAAAAGATATTACAGATAACGAAAGATCTATTACTGGAAAATATTTAAAAGGAGAAAAAATCGCTGCATTGATTTCAAAAAAAAATGAAACTAACAAAATAATTACGATACATGGAGCAAAGGAAAATAATCTAAAATCAATAAATGTGGATATACAGCTTGGTTGTATGAATGTGGTTACTGGAGTTTCAGGTTCTGGAAAATCTACTCTTATTAACGAAATACTTTTCAAAGGATTAAATCACTATTTTGGAGGCAAAGAAAATCCTGGTAAATTTGATTCTTTAACAGGAATTGAATATATTGACAAAGTAATTGGAATTGATCAATCCCCAATCGGTAGAACTCCTAGATCTAATGCCGCAACATATGTTAATGCCTTTACACCAATCCGTGAAATATATTCAAAAACCATAACTTCTAAAGAAATGGGTTATACGCCTGGAAGATTTTCCTTTAATGTCAAAAGCGGCAGGTGTGAATCATGTGAAGGATGCGGTGTAAAAAAAATTGAAATGCAATTTTTGCCTGATGTCTACGTGAAATGTAATGAATGTATGGGAAAGCGCTATAATTCAGAAACATTGTTAGTTAAATACAAGAGCAAGACTATCGACGATGTACTAAATTTCACTGTAGAAGAAGCAATGGAATTTTTTGAAAATATACCAATTATCTACAAGAAACTAAAGACACTATTTGATGTAGGTTTGGGTTACATTAAACTAGGTCAACCAGCTACAACTTTTTCAGGCGGAGAAGCCCAAAGAATAAAATTAGCTTCTGAATTATCTCGCAGAGATACTGGGAAAACAGTTTATATCCTAGATGAACCAACAACTGGACTTCATTTTGATGATGTAAAAAAGCTCCTTAAAATTTTAAAAAGATTAACATATCTAGGAAATACAGTTGTAGTGATTGAACATAATTTAGATGTTATTGCAAGTGCTGATTGGATAATAGATTTGGGTCCAGAAGGGGGAACTAATGGAGGTCATTTAGTAATACAAGGACCTCCTGAAAAAATAATAAATTATACTGATTTAAGTTATACAGCAAAATATTTGAAGAAAAAGATTTTAAATCTGAAACCCATTGAAATCAAAGACAGATTAATTATTGACCAATGACATTTTTTAACATTGATAAAAAAGAAAGAAAGATTCCCTCTGGATCAGGAATATATCTAATGAAAGACAAGATGGGAAAGACAATTTATATCGGAAAAGCAAAAAATATAAAAAATCGAATTTCTAACTATTACAATCTCAATCACAATCATAGTATCGAAAAAAATTTAGAAAAAACAAAACTTATGATAAATAAGGTATATGAAATTGAATTTATTTTGACAGATAATGAGGTCGAAGCATTTATCTTAGAATCTAATTTGATTAAGAGATATCGACCTATTTACAATATTGAATTAAAAGATCAGCAAAGATATACCTATTTAAAAATAACAGATGAACGCTTCCCAAGATTACTTGTTGCAAGAAGAAATAGAAATGGTGAGTTCCTAGGTATAAAGGGAGAAATTTATGGTCCGATTGTTTATGGGAGTTCAAGATTTCTTTCGATTGGAATGCTCCGGAAAATGTTCAAAATAAGAATATGTAATATATTACCAAATATTCCCTGTTTAGAATATTTTATTAAAAATTGTGATGCACCATGCATAGGTAATATTAGTGAAAAAAACTATAATGAAAATATTAGTAAATTAAAACAAATTTTTAGCGAGATTAGTAATTTAGAGACTCTTGTTTCTGAATTAAAAAAAGAAATGGACAATGCATCCCAACAACAAAACTATGAAAGAGCGAAAGAAGTTCGTGATACAATTCGGACTATAGAAAATTTATTAATCAAACAAAAAATGGATTCAAAATATAAAACTAATGAAGAATATATTGGTATTAGAACAGATAATTTAACAGCAAAAGATCATATTCTTATATTTAAAAGATCTAATGGAGTAATAAGTGACCGACAGAAATATGATTATGAACATATAGGAGATAACAATTTTTCTGCTTTTATATTTCAGTATTATAGTACTTCAAAATTAATTCCAGAAGAATTGTATGTAAATGAAAATCCACAATCCAAAAAAAGTTTAGAGTTAGCATTGAGCAAATTATCTCATCATGATGTAAAAATTATAAAGATTGATAACTCAACTAAAAATGATAAAAAAGATTTGATGGCTTTAATTCTTAGAAATCTATCGAATCAAATAGAAAAGGAATATAATCCTTCGATTATCGAACTAAGAAACATTTTAAAATTACAAGAATATCCGTTCATCATTGATTGTTTCGATGTATCAAATTTTGGCGTTACCTACGCTGTTGGAGCTTGTGTAAGATTTGTTAATGGATATCCATATAAAAAAGGTTACAAAAAGTTTAAAATTAAATCTATTAAGTCAAAACAGGATGATTATCTAATGGTTAAAGAAATTGTTTTTAGAAAATATTTTTCATCTATTGAATTACAAAATAAATTAACATTAGCCAACAATCTACATAATCATTCTAAAAATAGTAATCTTGAAGATGTATTACCAAATCTTATCGTAATTGATGGTGGAAAAGGTCAATTAAAATCTGCTGAAATCGCCTTAAAAAAAATCGGACTAAATATACCGATAATCTCTTTAGCTAAAGAAAATGAACAAATTTATACTTTGAAATCGTCTATTGCTTTTGAACCTTCTAAAAGGAATATCGGATTACATTTGCTCCAAGCGTTACGAGACGAATCACATAGATTTGGTTTGGCCTACAATGTGAAGTTGAGACAAATAAAACAATGATGTATGTTTATTATCAATTAATATAATTTTAATATTTTTCACAGTTAGCAAAAATAAAAAAATCAATATATAATAAATGAGTGAGGTCATCTAAAAAATAATATTTGCTTAAGATCTATGATATATAATGTCAATTCCTAGAATTATAGTAGCTGGAACGACAAGTGGTGTAGGTAAAACTTTGATAACACTAGGAATTCTTAATCAATTTAAACTCCTTGGTTATAAAGTACAATCATTCAAGATTGGTCCAGATTTTATCGATCCCGCATATCATTCTTTTGTAACTAATAATCCATGTTATAATTTAGATTCATGGTTAATGGGAGAAGAAGGAGTAATCGATACATTTGAGAAATACACTAAAGGAAAAGACTTAGCGGTAATTGAAGGAGTGATGGGTTTATTTGATGGAGCAGAAGGAAAAAGCGATTTTGCAAGCACTGCGCAAATAGCGAAAATTTTAAACTCTCCAATAATACTTGTTATAGATGGGAGCAAAGCAGCAAGATCTATAGCTGCTATTGCTTATGGATTTATGAATTTTGATAAAAAATTAAAAATCAAAGGAATTATTCTAAATAAAATATCTAGTACAAAACACTCGTGTCTAATCAAAGACGCCTTTGAAAACAAAATAAAGATACCAATAATTGGTATTATTTATAAAAATCAGGATTTTACTTTTTCGGAAAGACATTTGGGATTGATTCCTACAATAGAATTGAACAATAAAAGAAAAGCCAATATATTAAAATCAGTAAGAACAATGTCTGATTTTTTAGATTCTGATAAATTACACAATCTAATCGTACCTGTAAAACATAAATTAAAGCCTAAAAAAAAATACGAACCCAACAAAAATCTAAAAGATATTAAAATTGCAGTTGCGTTGGATAGATCATTCAACTTCTATTATCAAGAAAATTTAGATGCTTTACAACAAAACGGGGCCAATCTTCTTTTTTTTAGTCCATTACACGATACTCAGGTTCCAGCAGATATTCATGGTATTTTATTAGGAGGAGGGTTCCCAGAAATAATGTCTAAAGATCTGACTAAAAATCAATTGATGATGAAATCAATAAAAAAAATAGCTGAAACAGAAATCCCGATATATGCAGAATGTGGTGGTTTAATGTATCTTTGTAAATCGATCACTGATAATATGTCTAAAAGAAATAATGAACACACTAAACATAAAACAAATTGCAAGAGTTACAAAATGATTGGTTTAATAGACGCTTCAACAGTAATGACAAATAAATTAATATTAAATTACACTCAAGGAACAATAATAAATAAAAGATCTTTATTTCAAGGAGTAAAAACCATCAGAGGTCATGAATTTCACTACTCAAAAATTGAAAATATCCATCCCGACACTAAATTCTCATATAGGTTAGACATCGGAGTAGGAATAACAAATAACAGAGATGGAATCTCTATATATAATACTCTTGCCTCATATAATCATCTTCACTTTTCCAATAGTACCTTTCCAAAAAATTTTGTTTTAGATTGCGAGAAATATTCGAAAAAGTAAATTTAATTAATCAAAAAGTTTAATAAATTTTCACAAGGTTATTAAATTTTATTTTATATTATTTCTTATAGCCATAGTTTATGAAGGCCTTAAAGCTATTTTCTGATAAAACATATTCACTAATTGATTT
Source organism: Nitrososphaerales archaeon (assembly GCA_032155045.1). Lineage (GTDB taxonomy): Archaea > Thermoproteota > Nitrososphaeria > Nitrososphaerales > Nitrososphaeraceae > TH1177. Next base: position 9,045 of record JALDXL010000021.1, on the reverse strand, counting down.
AGAAGAACCGCCAATTCAGGATAAAGAAATCTTGATAAAATTAGGCGCGTGTGGAATTTGTGGTTCTGATATTGGGAATATTTATTCTGAGTCATGCAAACCTAGTTCTAATTTGGGACATGAAGTTACTGGTACCATCGTTAAAGTTGGAGCAACCTTTAAAAAAAACAAGCTAGAAGGAAAAAGAATTTTTGTAAATCATCATGCTCCTTGCAATAATTGTCATTATTGTCTACATGGAAATGAAACAATGTGTGAAAAATTTGTAAGTAATATCTTCCCTTGTGGTATTGCTGAAAAAATTATTCTTTCGGAATGGATCATACAAACTGAAAGTTTCTTTGAACTTCCAGATTCTGTGAGTTTTGAAGATGGTTCAATGATCGAACCTCTTGCGTGCTGTATTCGCGGATGGAAGAAAATATTATTTAAAAAAAATGACAAGTTATTGATATTTGGTTTAGGTCCTATTGGATTACTTTATGCTATGCTTGCCAAAACAAATGGAGCATCTCAAATTTATTGTGTAGATATAAACCAAAATCGATTAAAGTTTTTCAAAGAAATGAATCTTGGAATATGCATTGATGGGAATAACTCTGATTTTCATAGAACATTTTATAATAACAAAAATCATCAGCCAGATTTAATTATTATCGCTACATCTGATATGAAGGTACTCAGGAAGGCAACTGATACGATAAGAAACGGAGGTACCATATTGATTTTTGGCGAACCTGAAAAAAATACAAAGGTTAATTTAGATATAAATAAAGTCTTTTCGAAAGAAATTAAGATAAAAACCACCTATGCTGCAACTAATAAAGAGATATCAGAAGCATTACATCTTATTAAAATGAAAAAAATTGACGTCAATAAAATTATTACGCATAGATATAATATTGCTCAAACAAAAGATGCATTTGAAAATGCTCGGCGTAGGGATAAGGTAATTAAAGCCATAATCGTCAATAAATAAATAAATAAATTATTTGCCTAACTTAACATGTTTTCTTTTTTTATAAGCGGTTTAGAATATGTTGCTCTAAATTATTAAACCTTAAGATATCCATTTTTTATTTAATTATTATTTAATGATGACTTTTTACAATCATGATTCTTTGTTACTTGATTATTATCTTTATTAATTTAATAGTCTATTATTAGTATTGTACAATCGGTTATTAATTTTTCTCAAGAGATATAACTAGCTATATCATGTTGATGAATGTTCAGCAGTTTTTTTTAATGCTTCATTCATTTTTCTAAAACTCATCAAAATATCGTTTTCCATTTTTTGTGGAGAGAATTTTGTCCCTATTCCTGAAAATAATTCTTTATTGATAAAATTTATTTTATCATTGGAGATTTGTTCTATTAAAAAAATTCTTTCGCCCGAAAAAATCTGAGATAAAAAGAATTTTCCAGTCCATCTTAGTTCATGATCAGGGATGATTTTTGTAACTATTGGATGATAAATCCTGCTTTTTCCTCCCACTGTAGTTAAATGTATTTCTAATTTATTACCTATTGAAAGTTCTCCTACTATTTTTCTGAGAATAGGATTCCATTGAGAATAATTTGTAAAATCAGTAAGTATATCCCATACAACATTGGGTGTAGAATTTATTTCAACTTCTGTAGAAAGCTCTTTCACTGTATTAATTTAATGACTAAATCATTTTTAACAGTTGCTAAAATCAAATAAAAAAATTGTTATTTTACCTTATGAATGAACAATAACATTAATGCATTTATGATTGAACAGGCAACTGAACTCCCTCCTTTCCTTCCGATATTAGTAATATTAGGAAATGATGATTTAGAAAGTTCAATTTTAGACTCAACTGCAGAAACAAATCCTACTGGTACTCCTATCACTAAAGAAGGAATAGATACATTTTCATTTACCATTTTGAGGACTTCATATAAAGCAGTAGGTGCATTTCCTACTACAACTATACCCCCATTAATTTCCTTAGCTAAATTTCGCATGGCAATTTCAGATCTAGTTTTATTAAACTTTTTAGCAGTATTGATAATATCAATATCTGAAATATTACATAGACATTTTAGATCGAGTTTTTTAAGGGAGATCTTAGATATGCCTGAACGTACCATTTCCACATCAGTAATAATATTACATTTATTTTCAAATGCCATAAAGGCAGATTGAATGGCATCATGGTTAAACAATAATTTTTGTTTATTAGCAAATTCGAAATCTGCTGTGGCATGAATAACTCTTCTGACAATATTCCATTCACTATTTGAATGATAGTCATGTGTTCCAACTTCCTTATCTATAATTTCAAAGCTGGTTTTCTCTATGTCAAATGATTTTAAAGACATTGATCTATTTTCATGATTTTCTTTGAAATCACTTCTAGACAATTCTTTTTTCAACCTCCTTTGCCCGATCCAGAAGAAGTGTTATCATTTTTTCGTCAACTCCTATATGATCTGCAATAAAAGTATTTGAAAAAGGGTGTTTTTGTAATACGTTTCTAATTTCATTACCTATGTCTTTTTTTATATGTATTCCTTTATGTAAAAAATAAGGCATTATCAATAGAAATTTAGGATCTTTTTTAAGAATTGATTTAATTCCTTCTTCGATATTTGGTTTATCCAATTCTAGGAAACAAAATTCAACATTCTTATAGAATTGTGATATGTGATTAATTGTGAAGATAAATGCTTCCCTAGCTCTTCTGTCTGAACTTCCATGACCTATAACAAGGACATCACATTCAGAGTCCCTGACTTTTATGAGATTATCTTTTTTTAAATTTGTTAATCTCTCTCTAATTACCAGTGGAAGGATTTCTGAATAACATAAAGGTTTAGTAATTACTAATTTTAATCTTAATTTCTTTGTAATTTCAGCAGTTTTCTGAACAGCATCTTTTAATTTCATTCCTGGATAAAGAAAATAAGGCATTACTGTTATCAAATCCACTTTTTGATTAATGCAATTTTTAATTCCTTCTTCAATATAGGGAGGTATAACTTCTAAGAAACAATAATTTGAATAGACATAATCTCCTTTTTCTTTAGCTTTTTGTGAAATTAATAATAATTCTTCTCGAACCTCGTGTTCTTTACTACCTCTATCTATTATTAAAAATGCTTTTCTCATGTAAAATTCACTCGAGATACTGCTATAGTTAGATTAGGTGGAAATTTTTGTTTTGGGATAAATAAAGTTCCTTTAGAACACAATAGAGAAGAAGCTTCCGAGACACTTACTATTCCCTCGAATTTTTTAACTATATCGGAAGGATTAGGAACAGAAATTCTGTCTAATTGGTCTTTGTCAAAAAGGAATAACGGAATATCATAATCATTAGAAAATTGATCTAATCCCTTAATCCTTATATTCTTTTTAATAGAAGAAACGCATTTAATTGAATCAAAACTCAAGCCATTTTTATCAAGGATATTTCTGATACCATTGAATATTTCTTCTTTTGTTGTATCCCAGTGAAGCCCAATACCAATAACCAAACTTTTAGGACGATAGATTACTGATTTACGTAGAATAGCAACATCATTAATTATTTTATCAGAAATAATTAGTCCCCCTTTAAATGAATCATCTTTTATATTTTCTACATCTTTAACTTTAACTACATTAGAAGGAAGCTTTGTCAAATCCCACCAATTATGCTCGCCAGTATCCTGGAAAAGGGCAATCCTTTCATTATTTACCATATGAGCGCTAACTTGTGTTACATTTTGATAATTATTTATAATCCACCCAATTTCATTACCAATTAAATCAACACTAATAGTTTTGTTAACATCAGCAGCTGTAGTAATCACCGGAGTTGAATTAAGAAAAGTCGAAATATAACGTGCTAAAGCATTAGCACCACCCAAGTGTCCAGATAGAGTACTTATGACAAAATTTGCTTTATCATCGATAACTACAATTGCAGGATCAGTTCTCTTATCTACTAATAGATTCGAAATTAACCGAATTACAGCACCCAATGAAAAAATACATATTATTGCATCATTTGTTTTAAAAAGATCCACTATTTTTTGTTGGGTGGAATCCTCAAACCAAATAATATTAGAAGCATCAAAACGAAATTTAATCGGCACGTAAATTTTTGCAGTTGTAATATTTTTTTTGATTATTTCAGCTATTTTGATACCATTTTTCGTTATAGCTAGAACTGCAATTTTTTCTTTCAATCTTTTTGATTATTAACTAGTAAATTTATTCCTTTCCTTATATTAACCCAACATTTTTTGAAATAAGTAACCAAAAGATTCCATTAGCTGTGTGATTCAATTAACATATTCATTTGATGGAAAAAATATTGCTAAGGATACTTTCCACATATTTGACCTTCGAAATCGAACATTATTACTATAATTTCTAGTGAATTATTAGAATGGCTATACATTTCATTATAAACATATTTACATATTAGATTGAAAAAATTTTCGATTTTATGTTGATTTATTATTTCATAAACATGTCTAGCAGTATTAGCCTGTCTTATTTCATGTATAATTTCTTTGGAATCAACACATTCAGAAGCCAATTTAGACATAAATTCAATACTAACGTGAGATCCCCTGACGTGAGTTTGTTTTATGCCCATTGCCATTTTAGTTAATTTGCCTATAAATCCAGCAATAATAATTTTTTTTATGTTTCTTGTTGTACATTGTTTAATAGTATAACCTGAAAAATCTCCCATTTGGATAAAGGCAAAATCAGGTAAACTTTTATACAATTGTTTTATAAAATCCTCGCTTCTCCCACCGGTAGTCAGTACAACAATATCAGTCCCTAGAGAGACTGCAACATCAAGACTTTGCCTGATTGATGCAGCAAATGAAGCTGTAGAATAAGGGAAAACTATTCCTGTTGTCCCTAGAATAGAGATGCCATCCATTATCCCCAATCTCGGATTATCTGTTTTTTTTGCTAATTCTACTCCTTTGGGAACTGATATAATAATCTTAATGCCATTATGATCTAGTAAAGGTTTTCCTGTATCAAAAACAGTAGATTCGATCATTTTTTTCGGAACAGGATTAATAGCAGGACTTCCTATCTCTAAACCCAATCCCGGTCTGGTGACTCGTCCAACTCCAAAGCCTCCATCAATTTCAATAAGCCCTTTTTTGTGGGTCAGAGAAACGGTAGAACATATTTCCGCTCCATGGGTAACGTCGGGATCATCACCTCCATCTTTTATCACCGCGCTAGTTACAGAATGGTTATTTTTATCAATTTTAGTCCAAGCTATTTTAAGTGTAACATTTTTGCCCTTTGGAAGGACTACATCTACATTATTAAAAATTGAAGATGACATAAGAGTTAATAAAGCAGCTTTAGTAGCTGCAGAAGCAGAGGTCCCAGTAGTAAAACCTGTTCTTAATTGACCTTTTTTTCTTTTCTCTAATATATCTAAAGGAAGCCCTTGTTCAGATTCAATTTCTGCTAGATCCATATCATCACTGGTTGAATTGTTATCAATATGAAAATTAGTTCCTTGTTTCATAAATTCATCGTCACAATTTAATCAATAGTTTATACTTATGCTATAAATTCCTTCATGATTAAAAAATAAATACCTAGTTAATCAAACATTTGTTACGAATTTGACTTTTCACAAATACTTAATAAACAGAAGATTTTTCTATGTATAAGCGAAGCATGTGAATCTGAATTGTATCCGTTAAAGGAATCTGCAAATAAAGTTAGAAACCTAGAAAAATTAGAATACCAAGTTCTAAAAATATTTGTTTCATCTATAAAACATCATGAAACGATAAATCTAAATGAAATTATATCTTATTCTAATTTACATAGAGATAGAGTAGAGTATGCCATAAACAATTTGTCAAAATTAAAATTAATATCTAAAGTAGATAAAGGATATAAATTAAATACCTCTGGATTAGATGTTTATGCTTTAAAAATATTAGTTGATTCAAATATAATAATCGGAATAGGTAATCCCTTAGGAATTGGCAAAGAATCTGATGTAGTTGAAGCAATTTCTGAACTAGACGAAGATAGAGCAATAAAATTTTTTAGAATTGGAAGAATAAGTTTTACAAACACCAAGCGTAAAAGATCCATTGAAAAAAGTAGAATTGATCACAATTGGTTTTTAATTAACATTGAAGCAGCTAAAAGGGAATATGATGTATTAGTTAAATTAAAAAATACAAGAATGAATATATCAACTCCTTACTTTAGATCTATGCATTCCATAGTAATGTTTAAAATTAATGGAAAACGGTTAGTAGATTATAAAACAATACAGAATCCCAGGGAAATTTTTAATAAAACAATAGAACAAATACGGATTGCTTATGAACAAAATATTATTAATGGTGATTTAAGTGAATATAACATTCTATTGGATGATAAAGACGAAATTTGGATAATAGATTGGCCTCAGGCAGTTACTTCAGGACATCCTAATTCAAACTATTTATTTAAACGTGATATTCATAATCTAATTAGTTTTTTTAAAAGGAAATATAATTTACAAATAAACGAAAATTATTGTATTCGAGATTTAATGCAAAAATAATTCGAGTACTATAACAGCTAATAAAAAATATAAACATTAATGTTTTACATGGCTATTTCAATAAATCAGTTTTATCAATTTTTTCCCAGGTAAAGAAAGGCTCGTTTCTTCCAAAATGACCATAGGCTGCTGTCTTTTTATAAATGGGATTTTTTAACGACAAAATTTCTATTATCTTCGACGGTCTCATATCAAAATGTTTCTTTATTTTATCCTCAATTTCTTCTTGTCTAATTGTACCGGTGCCAAACGTATCAACCATAACAGAAACAGGCTCAGCCATACCTATAGCATACGCAATTTGAACTTCACATTTTTTAGCAAGTCCAGCTGCTACTATATTTTTTGCAATATATCTTGCCATGTAGCATGCAGATCGATCTACTTTTGAAGGATCCTTACCAGAGAATGCGCCACCACCATGCCGTCCCATTCCCCCATAGGTATCTATTATTATTTTTCTCCCAGTAAGCCCGGTATCAGCTGAAGGTCCACCTAATACAAACCTTCCAGTTGGGTTAATTATGAATCGTGTTTGGTCGTCAATCCAGTTTTCACAAGTTGGTTTAATAACCTTAGCGATGAGTTCCTCTCTCAATTGATCAAGTTCAATTTCAGGTGAATGTTGAGTAGATAATACTACTGTATCAATTCTTTTGGGAATTGAATCCTCATATACTACAGAAACTTGTGATTTACCATCTGGCCGTATCCAGTCTAGCACCTTTCGTTTTCTAACTTCGCTCAATTTCATACATAGTTTGTGCGCCATGATAATAGGTAATGGCATAAATTCTGGTGTTTCATGTGTTGCATATCCAAATACTAAACCTTGATCACCAGCCCCTTGATCTTTTATGTCAGTAGCAGTAACACCCTGAGATATATCATCACTTTGTTCATGAATAGAAGTAAGTACTGCACAGCTATTACCGTCAAATCCCAAATCCGCTCGATCATAGCCAATATCTCGTATAGTTTTCCTAACTATTTTTTGGATGTCGATAGACCCGTTTGAGGTCACTTCTCCAGCTACAAAAACGGTCCCAGTCGTAGTTAATGATTCAATTGCTACCCTAGAGTTTGCATCTTGCCTCAAATATTCATCGAGTATTGAGTCAGATATTTGATCGCATATTTTATCAGGATGACCTTCTGTTACACTTTCAGAACTGAATAAATATTTTGAAGTCATTTTTAAGAATGATGATATCTAAATTTAATTTTAATTATAGATCTTTAATGAGCCTGATAAAAAGGACATTATTACCTCTAATAACAACTTTACCATAATTGGCCAATACATTTGGACCTAGATATTCTTCAGCATTAACAAGAATGAGATTCATGTATGAATCGACGTTGTTCATAATCCCTTTGTATTCTATTTCGCTTTTTAATCTAACCGCTACTCTTTGATTCAAAGATTTCTGTAGCATTGTTAACGGTCTTTTTGGTTGTTGAGAACTTGAATTAGCTGACAATATCAATATATCACTTTGCAATTCAACTTCACATATAGCAGAATAAAAAGGTTCCTTTATGGTTAAATAATTATAAGATATATTTTTAAGATTGTTAGTGGAACTTTTATCTACTGGGTCACTACAGTTAGACCAGTTTCTTTATGGTGGAATTCGGACTGGGTTGATAACTAATATTATAGGTGAAAGTGGATCAGGAAAATCACAATTTTGTTTCACTATTTGTGCAAATTTATTAAAAAAAAATGAAAATGCAAGTATAATCTTTATCGATACATCTGGTACGTTTAGACCTGAAAGAATATTTGAAATTAAAGGAGATTATTCTGAAAAAATCCTCAATAATATAAAATATTTTAGACCATATTACATACAACATCAATTTGACGCAATAAAAAAAATTACGAAAATAAAACCTAATCTGGTAATTATTGATTCTTTAACTTCCCTGATAGCCACAGAAAACAAACATATCACTAGACACCTATTGTTAATGAAATTTGTTCATGAATTAGCCCATCTAGCGATAAACAATAACTGTGCAGTAGTAACAACAAATATGATTAGAAATATCATTTCAACAAAACCTTTGCCAAAAACTTTTAATCCTAAAGATTTGATATTAAAAGAAGATTATCAAAGAGAAAAAAATTCTCATAAAGAATTTATGCAAAAATCCGTATCTCTATCTGTCCATATGATATTAAAATTTGAGATTTTAAGTATGAACGATAACGTATATAGGGCTTCATTTCTTCAGCCTTCGATTAACAGAAGTATCCTATTTAGAATTACAAAAAATGGGATTATATAGTAGATGTTTTGCGTAATTAGATAAAATCTACACTATCTTTTCATTGCAATCAATTACTGTTATTATTTTTTACTATGTATTATTCTGTAATTAACCAAACCAGAAACAATATCCGACATTCCGTCATATCTCTTTAGTCTGTTTCTGTATCTGCTTCCCATTATACCAAATT
>JALDXL010000020.1:0-18314 GCA_032155045.1 Nitrososphaerales archaeon | reverse complement strand
ATTTCTTGCATTTTCTTAGCTTTAAGAATTTCAATATCTGGATCTTCTTCCATTTTATCCTTTAATCACCCCTATAGGAACTAATCTTGCTACTTTGGTTGCAATACCTAATTTATCTGATACATTTACGACAGAATCTACATCTTTATAAGCTAGAGGTGTTTCTTCTACAATTCCATTCTTTGTTAATGATTTTATATAAATACCTTTTGATTCAAGTTCATCTTTTACTTTTTCAACGGTATAATTTCTTTTAGCTGCGCTTCTTGACATAGTTCGTCCAGCTCCATGTGCAGTAGATCCAAAACTTAAATCAAGAGATTTTTTGTTACCCAATAATATCCAGCTTGCTGTTCCCATTGAGCCTGGAATGATTACAGGTTGGCCAACACGCCGATATTTTTCTGAAATTTCTTCCATGCCTGCTGGAAAAGCTCTAGTAGCGCCTTTTCTATGAATAACTAATTCTCTCATACCTTCTCCATCTATCTTATGTCGTTCTACTTTGGCTATATTATGTGCTACATCATAAACTAATCCCATATCTAATTCAGTTTCTGATATTGAAAACACTTTTTCAAATGTTTTTCTAGTAAAATGTGTAATTATTTGTCTATTAGACCAAGCAAAATTCAAAGCTGTGTACATTGCTTTTCTATAATTTTCGCCTTCAATTGAATTATTTGGAACACATGCTAGTTCTCTATCAATTAATTCAATCTTGTATTTTTTTAAAGATTGCTCAGCATAACGTAAATAATCACTACAAATCTGATGTCCAAATCCTCGTGAACCACAATGTATCAATACAGTTATTTGACCTTTTTCCAGTCCCATAATTTTTGCTGCATTTTCATCAAAAATTTGTTGAACCTGTTGAACTTCTAGGAAATGATTTCCTGAACCTAAACTGCCTAATTGTGGAGCTCCTCTTTTTCTTGCAGTATCTGAAACGCTTTCAGGATCTGCTCCTAGCATTTTACCCTTCTCTTCACATACTTCAGAATCTTCTTTATACCCAAAGTTATGTTCAATTGCCCAGTCGACTCCTTCTATTAATAAATCATCTAATTCTGATTTATTGAGTTTAATAGTTCCTTCGCTTCCTACTCCAGATGGAATTGAAGTAAATAGTTGATTTACCAAATCCTTTAGTCGAGGTTTAACTTGATTTATGTTAAGATTAGATCTAAGTAATCTAACTCCACAGTTAATATCATATCCTACTCCTCCAGGACTAATTACTCCTTCTTCTAAGTCGGTAGCTGCGACCCCACCTACTGGAAACCCATATCCTTCATGACCATCTGGCAATACAACTACATTTTTTTTTACTCCAGGAAGTGTCGAAACATTAACAGCTTGATCAAGTGTACGATCTTCGCTCATTTTTAAAATCAAATTATCATCTGCATAAATTGTAACTGGTACATTCATTCGTTTAGATGTATCAACATTAATCTTAAATTCAAATTCGTTTAATTTCTCAATAACATGATTGCCTCGCTTAGTTAGTATTTTATTCATTATATTTGATTATTTTTAATATAATGTTATTATTATAAGCCTTGCTTGACTATTTAAAAAATTTAAATATTGAATTTCATCCAAATATTTCTGCAACTAAACATAAAGTTAATGGTATTTACTTCATCTTTTTTAAATTAAATTAATGTAAATTCAATAAACATCTTTTTTTCTAATATTCATAAGATATAACTGAGAATTTCAATTTATTTTCCTCTGCTTTAAATAGATTGATTATAATAACTACAACAAATACGTTTTATTTTTTAATTTTTGGTAATCGAAGAAAATTTTTATATTATTTTTATCCTTACTTCATTATTGATTATTTAATATTTAATATATATGAAACTATTCTCAATTACAAAAGATTTTTAACTTTAATTTACTATAATAAAAACACAAAAAAATTGTATTGTAAGAAAGATGGAGTTGATTATTTCTTAAAATTCAGATCTAAAACCCAAATATAATAAAATAACTTTGTAGATATCAACGCGAATTGCTATAGGTTATTTTATTATCTTGGAGACATTGCTAATGTAATATTACCGCATTGTTAAAAGAGATTTAACTTGATATACAATAGGATAGAATGATCATATTTATTATATTTAAAGATAATAATCATCAAAATTCTTTATCATGTTTTTAATTTTTTAAAAAAATGACATCTTCAACAATTAATAAAATTGAAGTTAAATCTCATTATATTATAAAAATTCACAATAGATGTCAATCAAATGTTAATTTGCCTTATTCGATTTGAAAGATATAGAGATTATTTAAGGTATTGATAGATAAATTTTTATTATCTTCGACTTCGATCAAAACCAATAGTTATAATAATTGTTTATTTAATATTATCTTAATAATAATAAAGAAATGAAATTATGAATGTTTACTGGTATCATAGAAGCTTTATGTAAAGTAAAATCTACTAAAGAAATAAAAAAAGAGACAACAAAATATCCTGCTGAAATTGCATTATCTATAGATCTAGGAAAATTAAGTAAGGGGTTAAAAAATGGTCAAAGCGTAGCAGTAAACGGAGTATGTTTGACAATAATCAAATTACATGGAACTATTGCCGAATTTTCATTAATTGGAGAAACAATAAGAAAAACATCGTTGGGCTCAACAAAGAAAGGTGACAGAGTTAATATTGAAAGAAGCATGAAAGCTTCTGGTAGATTCGATGGTCATTTTGTTCAAGGTCATGTAGATTGCACAGGTATTATCCACGACAAAATTATTTATCCAAATGAAACAAAACTTTTCATTAAAATCTCTGAAACACAGAACCAATCATCCCGATACGTATTACAAAAGGGTTCAATTACAATTGATGGTATAAGCTTGACTATAGTAGATATAGAGAAAAACTTATTATCTGTATCTTTAATACCTCATACATTAGAAAAAACAACTTTAGGAAGAAAATTGATTGGAGACATTGTTAATATTGAATTTGATATTGTTGGCAAGTATATTTCAAGATTGTTACCAAAAAAATAGTAATAACAAATTTGTTAGTAAAATATATAATAACTATTGTTTTTATAATTGATATTGTCAACAGTGGAAGAGGCGATAGCTGCACTCATTCAAGGAAAATTTGTTCTTATTCATGATGATGACAATAGAGAAAATGAAATAGATATCATCATAGCTGCAGAAAATATTAAACCATATCATATATCAACTATGAGAAATGACGGTGGTGGTTTGCTGTGTTTAGCTATAGATGGATGTATTTCTAGGAAATTGGGACTATTATATTTACATGATATTTTAAACTGTGTTTCTAATGATCATCCTTTATTTTCAACTATGACAAATGGCAGGTCTCCTTATGGAGATAAGCCATCTTTCTCGATTTCTGTTAATCACAGAGGTACCTATACTGGAATTACTGACTATGATCGTGCACTAACAATTTCTAAACTGGCTTCAGTTTGCAAAAATATTGATGTTGGTGGTGTATCAGAATTTATCAAGAACTTTAGGACTCCAGGTCATGTTCCTCTGCTGATTGCAGCAAATGGCCTTTTGAAGGAACGATTTGGTCATACAGAACTCGCTGTTTATTTGGCTAAGATAGCAGGTTTAACTCCAGCCGTTGCGATCTGTGAAATGCTTGATTCTCATACTTTTAGATCTCTATCTATTTCTGAAGCTTACAAGTATGCGAAAATAAATGATCTCCCTATATTGGAAGCTAATCAATTAAAGACATATTCGGTGATTTAAATTTCAATTGATTAAAATTCGATTAGCAATAGTTGTATCTGAATTCAATTATGAAATTACAAATGTAATGTTAGAAGAAGCAAAAGTTCACGCATCAAAGTTAAACTCAACAATTAGTCATATTTGTTATGTTCCTGGAACTTTTGATATGCCGCTAGTAATAAGCCACTTATTACAAGACAGTTCTATTGATGCCATAATTACTTTAGGTGCAGTTATAAAAGGTGATACAAATCATGACATAATAATTGCTGAAAATACAGCTAGATTGATATCAGATTTATCTTTAAATTTTAAAAAACCTATTGCATTAGGCATATCAGGACCGAACATGACTGTTGAACAAGCTTGGGAAAGATCAAAAATAGTTCCAATACGAGCAGTAAATGCAGCAATAAATATGGTAACAAGAATAAAAAAATTAAACAAAATGCAACATAATCAAAATGAAACAATTATAATAAAATGAATATCCAGCTAACAATCATTAAAATAGAAGGTTATGGTACATGGACCTTAACCCTTGGTAGTGATAGAGAAGCAGAATTGCAAATGCTTCAATCAGAGATTTATCATGATCTTCAAAAATTATTTTCAAAATACAATTCCCTTGTATTCTTTAATAGATTTGATGAATATTTTGTAATTACAAATACGTTAACATTACAGGATCATATATCGATTATGACAGAGATTTCTCTTAAACATCCATCACTTTGTATATCTTTTACAATAGGGAATGGAAAAACTCCGCTAGATGCAAATATTGATGCATATCAAGCAAGAAAAAATTGCAAACTACTTGATAAAGAATTTAAAATCTACGGCGAAATAGAAAATATTTCAAATATATCTTCTAATGCGCATGATGGAAAATTAAAAACACTTCATATCGATATAAATAGTTCATCGGACATCGGGAATTATATTTCACCTTACGAGACTACTTTTAAGGTAATGAAATCCTATGTTCTTCTGATGGATAAATTCCTTAAGAAAAATTCCTTAACTTTCTTTATGGGAGGTGATAATTTTATGGTTATAGCTGATTTAATAGAAAAAGATGAAATCTCTTATTTATTAAATAGTGTTTCTGATGAATTAAATATTAAATTTAACTGTGGTATAGGATTTGGGAAGACATCTAGAGAATCAGCCAAGAATGCTACAGAAGCTCTAGATTCGATAAGAAAATTACGTAAGAAAGGACAAATTATTCCAATCTATGAAATTAAATGATTTTTATAATTAGAAATATTAGTATGTTATATGGACAAGATTTACATTTTATAGATAAAGGATTTATTTGTATTGATGAAAATGGAATAATAATAGATTTAGGTGAAGAGGATACATATCAAGATCAGTATAATTTTATCGATACAAAAGTTTATGATGGAAGAGGATTTCTAGTTATTCCTGGTTTTATTAATTCTCATACTCATATAGCAGATTCAATAGGTAAGGATATATCAATTAGTTCTACTTTTAATGAAATGATTAATCCCATTTATGGAATTAAAAAGAAAATCTTGAATAGAAGTTTCGAAGAACATCTTAGATATTTTATCCGAACTTCTGCTATTTCTATGATTAAAAAAGGTACAATATACTTTATAGATTTTCGTGAAGGCGGACCTAAAGGGATTGAATTGTTAAAAGAAGCTATAATAGATCTGCCGATAAAATCAATTATTTTAGGTAGAGTAGAATATTATTTTGATTTAAAAAACATACTGAAAAATAAAAAACAAACAAAAAAACAAAATAATGATGAAAAATTAGTTAAGCTATCAAAACCATCATTGGAATCTCTTTCAAAAGTAATGGAATTGAGTGATGGATTAGGATTAAGCGGAGCAAATGAAAATACTGACGAAGCTCTTAAACAATATAAAAATATGGTCAGAAAATTCAATAAAAATAATTGCTTAAATCATAAAAAAAAATTAATCGCTATTCATGCGGCTGAGTCCAAAAGTACCATCCAATTCTCTAAATTGTGTACTGGGAAAACTGAAGTTGAGAGAATTATGAATTTTCTTAAACCAGATATATTGATACATATGACACAGGCTAATACGCAAGATCTCGCTCTTGCTTTATCCAATAATGTAGGTATAGTATTGTGTCCAAGATCTAATGGAATTCTGGGAAATGGAATTCCAGACGTTGTAACTATGTTAAAATTTGGATTTAAGATATCAGTAGGTACTGATAATATTATGCTAAATTCTGCAGATCTTTTGCAAGAGTTAGATTATTTATGGAAAGTAATTAAATCGAGATCATCCAAATATTCTAATTTGATAGATCCAAAAGAATTATTAAAAATGATTACTGTTAATCCTGGCGAAATGTTTAATTTGAATTCTGGCTCAATACAAATTGGAAAATGTGCGGATCTTTTATTTATCGATAAATATGATATAGATTTACAGCCTATTCATAATATCTATTCTTCTATTATTCATAGACTATCTTATAGAGCAATAAAAGCTATTATGATAAATGGTAGGTTTATTAATGAAATTCCCTGATGATTTCAAAATAATTATTAATTCCGCTATGACCATAGATGGAAAAATTTCTTCTCATAGCGGAAATTCATGTATCTCTTCAAAGAGAGATTTAATACGTGTTCATAAATTGAGATCTAAAGTCGACGCAATAGTTGTTGGTATAAACACAGTTATTATAGATAATCCTATGTTAAATATAAGATTTATAAGGAATCGTAGTATACCTCCTACGCGTATTATTATAGATAGCCATGGAAGGATACCATTAGACTCTAAAATTCTTAAGTCTGCTGCTAAAATTAAAACTATAATTGTTGTTACAAAACAGGCAAGTAGAGATACGATAAAACAGATAAAGAAATCTGGAGCTTATGTCATTATTATAGGATCAAAGCTAGTAAATTTAAAAAAACTTTTCAGAATGCTCTATGATATGGGTTATAGAAAAATTCTTGTTGAAGGAGGAGGAGAATTAAATTGGTCATGTTTACATGAGGGAATTGTAAATGAATTAATCATAACTATCGCACCTAAAGTTCTTGGAGGAAGAAATGCTATTACTCTTGTTGAGGGAATTGGATATTCTACAATATCACAAGGTATAAAATTAAATCTTGCTAAAATTATTCAAAACAAAAAAGATAACGAAATAACGCTTTATTATAACAAATAAAATACTAAACTTATTTTTCCTTTGAAATTTCAGATAGTATTTGATCGATTTTATATCTTAATGCCTCTTTTGTATAGTTATTGTCTGTCATAGCAAGGTTTTCATTACAAGTGGGACATTTGAAAAAAGATTCTATAGCTACATCAAATTTTATTCTTTGACATTCATTATTTCCACAATGATAAAACTCAGAAGATTCTTCGTACTCTAATCTTTTTTGCAATCTATCAAGAATTTTTTTCTTCTGATTATCTATAAAATTATCAACTTGGTCGCTTTTAGCGCGCCAGCGATATACAAACCAACCTTTCTTTTCATCTTTCACTCTGATTCCAGTGATTAGTGCTTTCCCAAACATATCATATAATACTTTTCTTATAACATTAATTCTCATTCCTGTTGCGCCTGCAATTTCTTCGTCAGTCGCATCTTCGGTATTTAAGAGTGCTTTAGCAACCTTTTGATATTCTTCTCCACCTATTAAATTGGATATTTTTGCAAAAGATTCTTCATTATCAATAGATGGCATAAACAATAATATATTTTATCATTCAGGTATTATATATTTACCGAAGATCCCATTATTTGAATTAACTGTAATTTATGAAAATATCCTGATAATAAAAAAATCGAACCTTCAATTATTTAAAAATATTATATGTATTTAAATTGGAAACTATTATTTTCTGATATTTCGATTTGATAATTTTTTATGTCTATAATTTTTTCTCTTAGTATTTTTATAATTATGTCTTGATCTTTTGTTAAAAGTTTTACCATTATTATTTAAATAGTTATTTTTATTTATGTTTTTGTAGATTTTAGGTATAGGAATACCAATTTCCTCATTTATCTGACGAACATTATATTTAGTATATTTCAAAATTTTTTCAAAATCAGAAATTTTGTCTACAGGAACTAGTGAAATAGCTTTTCCATCAGAATTTGCTCTTGCAGTTCTACCAATTCTATGAAAATAAGTCAAAGGATCATTAGGAATATCATAATTAATAACATATTTTATGGAAGGAATATCTAATCCTCTAGATGCGATATCTGTAGCCACTAGTATTTGTTCTTGTTCATTTCTAAATTTATACATGTTATAATTTCGTTGTCTTTGAGAAAGATCACCATGTAATGCAATTACTTTTAATAGTTCTTTTTTTCTTAAATTCATTGCTAATTGTTCAGCTTTTTGTTTTGTTGAAGTAAAAATCACGATCTGATTATTATGGTTTTTAATAAAATCACATAAACGGTCGTATTTTTCTTTTTCATTTATTATTAAATACATTTGTTCAATATTTTTTAATGTAATATCAGTTTGATTTACAGTAACGTGAACTGGATTTTTCATATATTTTTTACTAATTTCGATTATATCTGGAAATATTGTTGCTGAAAAAAGACATAATTGTTTTTTATGTTTTAACTTCGTAAATATATAATTGATATCATCAATAAAACCCATATCTAACATTCGATCCGCCTCATCTAAAACTACAAAATCCATTGAATTCAAGTAAATTGTATTTTGTTTTATATGGTCAATTAGTCTTCCAGGCGTTGCAACAACAATATGAACACCACTTTCAAGTTTAATGATCTGATTTCTAATATTTTGTCCTCCATAAATAGCAGCAACTTTTATTTCTGTATATTTTGATAGTCTTTTAATTTCACTTGTTACTTGAATTGCTAATTCTCTTGTTGGAACTAGTACTAAAGCTTGTATATGTCTAGTTTTTTTGATTTTCATTAAAATAGGTAATGAATATGCTGCAGTCTTTCCTGTTCCTGTATGTGCCTGTCCAATTATGTCCCTTCCGTCTAAGATTATAGGAATTGCTTTTTCTTGAATAGGAAATGGTGTTATATATCCATTTTCTTTTAGTGATAATAATATTTCTCTATTTAGTCCTAATTCATCGAATTGTCTTTTCATAAATTTCACAGATTGTATAAATAATCATTGTTCTATCTAATCTAAATCTTTTGAAGATTCATAAAGTTTATGATGGTATTATTAAGTAATTAATTTGATTTAAAAATTATTATATCATAAGAAACTAATACAAACACTAATACGACTGTTTTTGTGTTAATATTGTGATATATACATAATGATGGCTACAGATGAAGAACTAAAAGAAAAAAAACTACGCGGCTCAGGAGGATATATTATTGCCAGAATTTCAGATCATGAACAAAAAAAAGGAAATTTAGGTGGACCTGAGTTATTTATTGCAGGAATTGGAAGATTACCAAAAGATAGAATTCTAAAATATTATTGCAATAAATGTGAGAAAGACTATAAATCATCTCCTACTCTAACTTATGACAATCCAAATGAAGAAGTAGGAGAAGGAGTTGTCTTAATTGAAAAAGGCGAATATAAATGCTCAGTTTGTAGTACAGTTATCTCTCAATATCGTAAATTCAATAATGAAGCTTCTAATAATGACACATCTCCTTTCTCGCAATCAAAATCAATAAATGTCATTAAATCTCCTAACGATATTCCAGATACTTCATCTAAAAACAAAAAAGAATCTGAAAAACAGGTAATTTCATCTAACATAGATGAAAAAAATACTTTAGAATCAAAACATCCTGATATAACAGATGCTAAAACTACTAATATAACTATCGCTAAAGGTAAATATTTTCCTATTCAGTCAATTATCGGAATGCCAGTTTATGACCATGAAGCCATGTTAGTTGGAAATGTTCAAGAAATTGGCCTTAGAAAAGCACTTGATGGTACAATACAGGTTACGCTCAAAATTAATAATCAGGACAGTATATCTGAAACAAATGACAATGAATTGTATGAAGAAATTGGCTGGTCTGACATTTCTAAAATTGGAGATATTGTTCTTATAAAATTACAACAAAACGAAATATCATCAAATAGTTCTTCAAATAAAAAAATATGTATTGCATGCCAATATCATAATGAATCAGATGCTCTTTATTGCGAACAATGTGGTAAAAAACTAGAATTATAATAATTTGCTTCTAATTTTCATTATTCGTGTAGTTGTTTATTTTTGATTTTTTAATCCTATACGAACGTCAACTGCTCTTACTCCATTACCTTTTTCTAATACAAGTAATGGATTCATATCAAATTCTTCTATTTCAGGAAAATCATTAACTAGTTGTGATAAACGCTGAATACTTTCTACTATCCCATCTATATCTGATTCTTTTTCTCCTCTTGCTCCTTTTAATAGATTAATAGTTTTTATAGAATTTACCATTTCATTTGCCATGTCTTCATCTATAGGAGCCAACCTAAATGTGACATCTTTTAGAATTTCTACATATATTCCACCTAAACCAAACATTATTAATGGCCCAAATAGCGGATCTCTTTTTGCTCCTAAAATTGTCTCCTTTGCAGAACTTATCATTTCCTGAACTAAAACTCCTTTGATCTCTGCGTCAGAGTTATATTTTTTTGCATTTGACAATATTTCATTAAATGCTTTTATAGCTTCCGACTGATTCTTAATTCCGATCTTGACACCTCCTGCATCTGATTTATGAATAATCTGCGGAGAAACAATTTTCATAACAACTGGATAACCGATCTCTTCTGCTGCTCTGGCAGATTCTTCTTCATTTGTAACCAGAATTTTTTTTGGGGTTGAAAATCCATATGCTTGTAGTATTTCGTAACCTTCTTCTTCAAGCAAATTAGTTCTGTTAGATTTTAGCACATTCTCGAAAACATTTCTTGCTTTTGCCTTGTCTACTTCAAATTGTTTTGGTGATATATCTTCTTTTTCAATCCATCTACTATGTCTAAACATTGCTTCAAGTGTTCTTATTGCTGGTTCTGCATACATAAAATGAGGAATTCCTCCTTCTGAAAGAATTTTTTTATTTTCTGTTCCTTCAGCCAATCCCATCAAAGCAGCTAACATTGTTTTCCCCGAATCTTTTGATGTTTTTATTATTGTTTTTGCTAATTCATTATAATCTAATGTTGCAGATGGGGTACACATTGTAACTACTGCACTAACATTATTATTGGATAAAACTTCACTCAAAACTTTTTCAAATCTATTAAAATCTGCGTCTCCAACTATATCCACAGGATTCCTAGCAGATCCATGGGGCGGTATAACTTTGGCTATTTCAGACTTCGATTTAGAAATGTCCGCCATTTTTAATCCGTATTTGGAGCAGGCATCAGTAGAAATTATAGCTGGGCCACCTGCATTAGATACTATCACTACTCCACCATTAGAAGGTGGTGTTGGTTGCTTGGCAAAAGCTGTAGATATATCAAATAATTCTTGCATGGTATCTACCCTGATAACTCCTGATTGTTTTAACAAGGCATCATATGTTTCATCAGAACCCATCAAAGCGCCTGTATGTGACATAGCTGCTTTTGCTCCTTCTGGTGTTCTACCTGATTTTAAAACAAGAATAGGTTTCTTTTTTTCTTTTGTTATCTTTCTAGCTACTTGCATAAATTTTCTCCCGTCATGGATATCCTCTAGATACATGACAATTACTCTTGTTTCGTTGTCTTCAGAAAGTAATTCTAATATGTCATTTTCATCCATGTCTACTTTATTTCCCATACTAATTACTTTTGAGAAGCCTATTCCTTGAGCTATAGCATCTTCGACAGTAGCAGCACATATTGCACCACTTTGTGATACTAGAGCTATTCCTCCAGCTTCAGGTGTAATTTTTAAAAATGTAGCATTCATCATACTATTTTGAGATAAACTCATTATTCCTAAGCAATTTGGACCGATTATTCTTGTTCCATATTTTTTACCAATATCTCCAATTTGATTTTCAAGTTGTGCTCCGGATTCATCAACTTCTTTAAATCCTGCAGAAACTATTATTACTCCTTTTATTTTCTTTTTCCCGATTTCTTCCATTACTTGAGGAACAATCTTGTTTGGAGTAGCTATTACTGCCAAGTCAACATCTTCTGCTATATCTAAAACACTTTTAAAAGCAGTAATTCCAAATACAGCTGGATTAGATGGAGTAATAGGGAATATTTTACCTTTATAGCCATTGATAATATTTGAAAAAATAGCTTTTCCCACTCCTGGCTTTTCAGAAGCACCTATTACAGCAATTGAATTCGGATTAAAGAAAATATTCTTTGAGTCAGATGGCGATGAAGAAAGCGAATATGTCATAATAATCGTTTCACAAAATCATGGTTATATGTATTCCTGTTATGATTTATTTTGAAATAAATATATAATCACACAATTGTCCCAATAATAATAATTTACCATTTTTTTGAAAAGTTAAATTATTCTCTTTTCACAAATTGAAATATTGACAAACCCGATTGAAAAAATGGTGGATTCAGAAGTTAATACCATGATCTTTGATCTTAAGGCCTTGATTAATATTCCAAGCGTATCTGCAAAAAATCAAAGTCTTGTTGAATGTGCAGAAGCGATTTCAACCCTTATGAATAGAGTTGGAATTCATTCAGAAATTATTTATTTAGATCCTCAAGGTAAAAATAGTACTTCTCCTAAACCGCCTCCTATAGTATATGGGGAAATCAAATCAAAGAAAAATCCCAATGGTAAAACTATATTATTTTACAATCATTATGACGTGCAACCTGAAGATCCTATAGATCAATGGAATTTTCCTCCTTATAGTGGTGAAGTTTCTGGGAATTATATTTATGGAAGAGGCGCATCAGATGATAAAGGTGAATTAATTACTAGAATAAAAGCAGTTGAGTATTTTCTAAGAGAAACAGGTGATGTTCCATGCAATATTAAATTTTTAGTAGAAGGAGAAGAAGAAATTGGAAGTATTCATATTGAAAACTATCTAAATAAATACAAAGAAAAATTTTCATGTGACGGAATCATATGGGAATTTGGGTATGTAAATGAAAAAAATGTACCCATAATAAGTTTGGGAATGAAAGGTTTATTGTATACTGAATTAATTGCTTTCGGTCCTAACAAAGATACTCATTCAAAATTAGCAGTAATTGTAGAAAATCCAGCATGGAATTTAATAAAGCTACTAAATAGCATAAGAGATGAAAATGGAAAAATACTAATTTCAGATTGGTACAAAGAAGTAAGAAACTTTGATCATGAAGAAGAAAAAATTTTAAAGTCAGAGATATTTGAAGAAGATGAATTTAAAAAAGAGTATGGTATATCAAAATTTCTAGGAAACATTTCAGGAATTGATGTCAAAAAAGCATTATGTGGCTCTCCTACCTGTAATATTGCTGGTTTTGTTTCAGGTTATGTAGAAGAGGGTGCTAAAACTATAATACCATCATTTGCGAAAGTTAAACTAGACTTCCGTCTTGTTCCAGATATGGAACCACAGAAACAATTTAAGCGATTTCAGCAGCATATTAAAGATTCGAATATTGCAAATATAAAGGTCAATTTTATTCATGGAGAAGCAGCCGCTCGAACTTATTCAAAGGATCCGTTTGTTCTAATGGTAACAGAGTCAGCAAAAAGAATGTTTGGAGATGTAATTTTAAGTGTTTCTTCAGCAGGAACTGGACCAATGTATGCATTTCAAAAGATTCTCAAAGCTCCTTCAATTTCAATAGGGAGTACATATGTATATTCAAGAATGCATTCTCCAAACGAATTTGCAAAAATTGATCTTTTAATTAAAATTACAAAATGCATAGGAGAAATTATAGAGAACTATAAATGAACCTTGAATCTTAATTATCTTTTGATTTTACACTGTTTTATCTTGGCTTTTATGTTTAGAGATAGTATAAAATCCATGAGCAGAAATTAATAGGGCAGATAAAGACATTTTAGTAGCAAATACTAGATTCCATGGCGTATTAGGATTAGGATATGGAACATGAATATCATCTAATCTTATTATTCCATTTATTGCATCCACAGTAATGAATGAATTCCATATAATAAAATTATAGATAAATTCATATAAAGAAATAACCATTATAGCAAGAACAATTAATTGAAGAATAGATTTTATGGATTCAGGGATTTTCTTTACTTTGTCTCCTCCTAATCTTGTAACACAATACCAACCAACAACAGTAACTATCATCAAATAAGTTACTAATTTTGCCAATCCTGGAAACGGAAATTCTGTGTTAACAAGAACTTCTCCAATAACTACTTTTCCTGTTCTTAAATATTCGTCTATACTAACATATAAAGAATAAAAGGTAATAATAGCCATTGTTGTAGCACAAAAGTAAAATACAATGAGAAAAATAGTTCTTGTTTTTTTCTCATCGTTTTTTTGTAATGATGTACGCATTAATACTATTACTCCTATATGTTGATACATCTATTAAAATTCACATAAAAATTTTTAGAATTTTATATCGTTATATTCAAACTTATATAATAATAGCTAGAAACCTTAAAACTATTAAAGAAGGAAAAGGGTATGCTGGAATGGAATAAAGTTAGACCAACCTGGGATGAATATTTTATGCTTCAGGCTGAAATCGCAAAATTAAGATCTAATTGTCTTACAAGACAAATTGGAGCAGTTATAATTAAAGATAATAGACAGATAGCCACAGGTTATAATGGGACACCTCCAGGAATTCGCAATTGTATTGATGGTGGCTGTAAACGATGCCAAGAAAGGATTACAGGAAAATTGAATTCTGGAGTTGATTTGGAGAGATGTTTATGTACTCATGCTGAAGCAAATGCAATTATGCAATGTGCGTTGTTTGGTAATAGTTCTAGCACTAAGGGTACGACTTTGTATAGTACATTCGCACCATGCTTAGAATGTAGTAAAATGTGTATAAGCGTAGGTATTAGAAGAATCGTCGTTTTACATGATTATCCTGAAGAAGGTAACATATTATTAAATGAAGCAAATATAAAGATTGATAGACTAAAGAGGGAAAACTTACTTCCTTGGATCGAATTTATCTAATATTTGTATATAATAATTATTTTTATAGTATTCTGCCAAATAATGGTATATTTGATAATGCATTAAAATTATTAACAAATTTCCATAAAGAATAGAATTTTATATTACTTAATACTGAAAATGAAAAATATGGCCAATAATAAATACAGTATTTCTTTAAATGAACAAGAGCTACAAACTATAATGGATTCTCTTAGCAATACTATCTTCAACGAAGAAATTAAGGAAGATGCGAGAAAAGATGCAAAAGATTTATTTATAAAATTGCAAAAAGATTTTCCGATATTAAAATAATTTTTCTTTATTTTTCTTACAATATTATAATGTGTCTAAACATAAAATCGTTAGATTATATAGTCTAAACTAAAATAAATAACATATACTCTTTATCTATTATTTTTTTCTCTAATATTTTTAATAATTTTTAAAATAATATCGACATCATTTGCCTCTGGTTCGAGCTCTATATATGTATTCAATAATTCCAATGATTTTTGTGGTTCTTTGTCGTGTAATAATATTCCCTTATCTCTAATTGCATGTGTATTTTTAGGATCGATAGCGAATATCATTTCATTTGCTATGTAAATTTTATCAAATTCCTGAATTTCAAAAAAACTATCTTTAATATTATTTAGAATTCGTATCATTACTTGCGATAAGTCTGTTTTTTCAACTAATTTTTTTGTTAATTGAATATTTTGATTTGGGAAAAAACTATCTAATAAATTTTTCATCCCATAATCATCCATTATCCTACCTTTATTAAAAGGATCGATTATTATCTCATTATGAATATCATCGTCTAATACATGTTTAACTAAAAAATGTCTTGGAAAGTTAACTGGATATACTTTAAAATTAATTGATTGTGCAAGAGTGATGTATATTATTGATAATGTTATAGGAATTCCCATTCTCTTTTCAATTACTATATTCAAAAAATTATTTAATGGATTTTGATAGTCATATATATTAGGTTTGAAGCCTTTGTCTTTAAAAATATATTCATTTAATAATTCTATTATTTGAGTCGGTCTATTAAAATTAATGTCAGATTTTTCTTTTTTAATGTTAAGTTCCTTATTCATAAGATTTATTTCATCTAAGTAGTTTTCTATCTTCATATTATTATAATAAATTATTTTTGAAAGTCGTAAAGCACATTCAGCAATTTTATCTATCCTATTTGGTTTTATTAAAGAATTAACGGTATTTGTAGTCCAATCATTGATTTTGAAATCAAGGTTATCCAACAATTAATATATTCTTCAGTCTAATATATTCTTGATTAACTTCACTTTTATTAATATCTTAATATTTTATGCGATAGGTTTTTTATTGTATTTTTATATTATTATGATATATGAACTATAAATCTAGTATACTTCTCAATTATAATATCCGTGATGAATTTTTTTATTACGAAGATAAATTAATGAAATACATCGGTAAATTTCTTTCAAGCTCTATTTTTTCAAATAATACCACACTTAACAACAATTATCATCATCGCAAATGTAGTTATTATTCTCACAACACAGAATAAGTTTTTTTAAAAGGCTATGCAATTCAATTCAAATAAACTTTTCTTTATATATATTGCAAAGAACGAAGAATGGGAAAAAAGACAGGAAGAAGATTGGTCGTATGTATCTTCAATGGTTAAGTTTTTTCATTGGTGGACAAAAAGAAATTTTGCTTTGAATTTTAGTACAGATGCAGATATTCTACCTGTAATTGAAGGTAGATTATTTGATAGAATGTCACTAGGTTATTTATTAAGAGATCATCAAGGAAGAGGAAAATCAGTATATCATTTTTATCTATCATTTTTCAAACCATTTTGGACTGATTGTCAAATAGGTGGATATGCAACAAATAATTTTGGTATGGTTCAATGGAAAAGACCAGATAATATTGAATCCAAAGAACAACTCTCAAAATTTTTCGCAGATTATAATTGTGCAAGAGTTTCACATATTTTGTTACATGAAATATTAAGAATTAAAGGAAAAAGTAAGAAAGAATATTTTGAAAAAATTCATGATTTGTGGGATGAACATGAACATAAAAGTCTTCCATTTATTTATTATAATGAAAAGTATTCTAAGGTAACAAAAGACGATTTCTATCAATTTGTAACAATGGATATATCCAAGATCTAATTTGATTAAAACTAATAATATCAATAATAAACTTAACGAGATCTAATATGAATTATGAATTTATAATTAAAGCAGGAGCAGTTATTGCATCTATTGGAACAATTTTACTTGTTATCTTTGCTAGTATATTACTTGTATTTCCAATTACAAAATCATGTGATAATGAAGATAAATGTATATACATTTCAAATGCTCTTTACCCATTAAATTTAATGATTTCTCCAATAGTTCTAGTAATCATTCTTGTTATTATAGCTGGAGGGATAGCAATGATAAGATTGGGAAAGTGGTCTATCAATAGAGAAAAGATACTTGGTAAATGATAAAAAGAGTTATTCATTTATTCATTCATTCTTGTTGATCTTCCTCTTCCTCTTCCTCTTCCTTTTTCCTTGAGGCAGATGGTGTTGATTTTTTACTTCCCTTCTTTGACGTTTGCTCTTCTATATCATCTGCTCCTTTTTCTGTAACTGTGAATCTTGTATCTGAATATGGGTGATAGGGCGAATCCATCATTTTTGCTATTCTATTTTCACCTGATTTTCTAAGATAGATTCTATATGTAGATGCATGACCTAAAACATTTCCTCCTGTAGCTTTTGTAGGATCTCCAAAGAATGTATCTGGTGATGACTGTACTTGATTTGTTATAATTATTGCTATGTTATATATCTCTGCTAGTCTAATTAATTTGTGTAGCATGCTGTTTAATCTTTGTTGTCTATCAGCCAAAGTTCCTCTTCCAGAAAACTCAGCTCTATGAAGTGAGATTATGCTATCAATAATTACTATTTTTGCCTTAAAATCGTCAATATATTTTCCTAAATCTTTAACTATTAATTCAAGATGAGAGCTATTATATACTTTACAAACTGCTACATTTTTGAGAATTTCTGTAGAATCAAATCCTCTTGATCTTGCTATCTGTTCTACTCTTTCTGGTCTAAATGTACCTTCTGTATCAATATATATAACTGCACTATTTAATCCTCCTGCCTCAATAGGTTGATTAGCTGTTACACATAAAGTATGACAAACTTGAGATTTACCGGATCCGAATTCACCATAAAATTCTGTTAAAGCTTGCGTTTCTATTCCTCCAAGCAAAAGATCGTCTAATGCATAAGAACCGGTGGAGCATCTCAACATTGATCTTCTTTTTTGTAAAGCAGCATCTGCAGTAACAAATTCTTTATCTAAAACATTTGTTTCTCTTAATAGTTTTTGAGC
>JALDXL010000019.1:0-18773 GCA_032155045.1 Nitrososphaerales archaeon | reverse complement strand
TGTAAAGTATTTAATGAGAACAATAGATTAACGAAATTATGTTAGTCGGTATAGAATCCAATAAAATAATTTTTCTAGCAACGAATTACAATATTTTTATATTCAAAAAAAAAGATAATAATCGAATATAATTGGGAATTTCTAATGGAAAAATTATTAATCACAAATTTGAAAGTTCTGTTTTAAAATTCAACCCGATGAAGGACCCTTACAATAGGGATATTATAGTATATACTCCTCCTAATTACTTTACAAGTCAATCAAAAGGGTTTCCTGCTGTTTTTGGGCTTTCAGGTTTTGGCGGTAACGGAAAAACTTTTTTCAATATAGATCCGCTTGGTGAAAACATTGAAGAAAGAATGAATAGATTAATTTCTGAAAATAAATGCGGACCTATGATTTTGATCATCCCGGATTGTTTTACAAAGTTTGGTGGAAACCAATATATAAATTCGACAGCTACCGGACAATACGAAGACTACATAGTAAAAGAACTTGTTCCGTTTATCCAAAACCAATACAATGTTTCTTCATTTGGCCTTTGGGGAAAATCTTCTGGTGGTTATGGCTCCTTTGTTTTAGGAATGCGTTATCCTGAAATTTTCAAATCTATTGCCTGTCATTCCGGAGATTCTGCTTTTGAATATTGTTATTTACCTGATTTCCCTATGGCTTATACAACTTTCAAAGAAGCAGGGGGAATCAAAAACTGGTTCGATCAATTTTGGAATAAACCTAATAAAAAACAGAAAAAAGATTTTACAGCATTAAATATTTTAGGTATGGCAGCTCATTATTCTCCTGACTCTAGCTCGCCGTTGGGAGTTAAGCTTCCTTTTGATGTTGAAACTGGTGAATTAATTGAAGAAATATGGCAAAGGTGGAAAAAATGCGATCCTGTCAATATGATAGACTACTATCAAGACAATTTAAAAAAACTCAATCAAATATACATAGATTGTGGAACGAATGATGAATTCAACCTTTACATAGGATCAAGAATAATTCACAAAAAATTATCGAATATGCACATAAAACATCATTATGAAGAATTTGATGGTGGTCACTCTAACACATCATTCAGATACGATACTTCTTTTCCATTGCTATATTCTACTCTTTCGTAGATCAGGTAATATCTAACTGATATAAACATTAGTTTTTAAATATATTTCTAAATTTAAATATACATAAATTAAATTAAATAATATGATGATATAAAAAAACTCTTAAAAATCATAAGTAAAATAAAGATGTAATCATATAACCTAACGTAATTGAATTCCCTTTATATACGAGTTTTTCATCTGACTATACGTAAAGAAATGAATAGAACAAATTCCTTAATCATTTTAGCATCTATAACACTGAGTTTTTATTTGGTGTTTAACACATTAGCGACAACCAGTATCTTTGCATTAGAAAGCGACGAACATACCAACTACCCTTCAGAATATTCAAATGAAAGTTATTATGATGAATCTGAATATGGCTCTGATTCTTACGATGGATATTATGACAATTATAATAATGGATTTTACGAAGATAGGTATGGGAAGCTATACTACATAGAATAAAAAAGATTTCGATTAATCTTTTTATTTTATTTTATTATGATTTGATTATTAGATAGATGTAAAATATCAGGTAAAATTAATTATACAACTAGAAAAAAATTTAAAAAATATTTATTAATTATTCGAAAAAAATTTATGTAGCTTTTTTTTGGGTAATAAATTTTTTGTCTAATTTTGGCTGCAATGAAAATTTAAGAGTCATATCCGAGTTTTTTTCTGGATCATGTTGTCTTTCCTTTGTCAATTTAAAAAGACTATTGCTATCTAAAATAAAATGTATTATTAGACTGGAAGAATTAGAGTACCTATCGACAGAAACTGACGCCGAGCTAATTTCACTATGATTGATATCATTAATTGTAGTTAGAAAATCGTTTGCATTAAAGAATTCATTTATTGTATTTGGAATTTTTATCTCCATATGAAGGTAAATAAAACCTTCTTCAATTCTAGTCATATTGTATTTGAATGGTATTTCAAATAGTATTTTTTTAGATTGCTGATCATAGTTAAAACGTACTATCTTATCGTTAAATGATAAGATAGTAATTTTTTTAGCAGGATTACCTATATCCAGATCTAATATATTTCCTAAACTTAGATATGAATCAAATTTTAAATTAATTTCTTTAGTGTTACTGCCATCATCAGTATTGTTAGATAAATTGACATCTACTTTTAAACGATAAAATCCACTATCTAAGCGAGGTTTTTCAATAACTATAATACCATTTTCATCAGACTGGACAACCTTATTACTATCATCTTTGTCTATGTTATATTTATTGAATTTATTTGTATTATTATTTAAGATATTGGTTTTATTAGAATCAAATTCGAGAATAAGAGTTCCATTTTTTGAAATGAAAGATCCATTTAAAAATTTTTGCTCAGTTATGTTTCCATTATTAAGTTCATTTTTTAATATAGTAATATTATAATAGTTTGGGACATATGTTATATTTTTATCAATATCTATTAACCGAAATATTAGAGATCTGGTTTCGTCTATATCTGATTTGGTCATAGATGGTTTAAATTCAACATTTAAACTCAGCGGGCTATCGTCCATGTTGAGTGGAGGAAGATAATCAATACCAAAATTATTTCTTATCCCGTTACCATAAACGTTTGGAATTATAAATGCATAAATAAAAAAAAATGCTAATAATAACGACAATAGGCTTAGAATTCTCTGCATAGATATCACTTTAGTGATAAGATGTTATCGTAGAATAATAAAAAATAATAATCTTTTCTGTTATTTAAACAGAAAGTTACATATGTTTTCGTTAAAATTCATCATACATTCCTTCTTTAATTCCTCATGAAGTTTTCCTTGATCATTATCAAAACCTTTAGGATTTAGTTCATCGAATGGAAGATTTTGATTTAATTCATTTAATGGTCTTTGAATAATCTCAAGTGTTGCTGGAACATTTATCATTTCGTTATCTCTTAATATTATCAAGTTTACAGCATCGCCTTCTTTTTTATCCTTCAAATAATCGGTTATATTAGAAACTGAATTTACAGTCTGATTATCTATTCCAACTATTACATCTCCACCCAATCTATACTGTGTGTTGTTAATAATTTCAACTTTGTAACCACCTCTGACTCCTGCTTTATCAGCTGGACCATTTGCATTAACATCGATCACAAGGAATCCATGATTTTCAGTAAGATTCATCTTCTGTGCAATCTCAGGAGTTAAATCTATTCCAGTAATACCAAGAGAAGGATGTCTTGACGAGTTAACTAGAGCTTCAGAATCTGGTCTTTCTTCTAGGGTAGTATTTTTCTCTTGAACAACACCATCTCTAATAATAGTTAATGTAATATTATCGCCAACTGATTTTTCTCGTTCAAGATGAGAGAGTACATCATCTATCTTTCTGACAGGCTTTCCGTCTATAGCTACAATCACATCACCTCCAAGTTCAACTTCTCTCCCGTTTATCATATCAATTTCATCTCCGCCTTGAATTCCTGCTTTATCAGCTGGACCATTTGCATTTACATCGATTACAAGGAAACCACGAGCTTCAGTAAGATTCATCTTTTCTGCAATATCAGGAGTTACATCTACACCAGTTACTCCAATCCAAGGATGTTGATAAGTACCCTTTTCAATCAATGATGGTATGACTTTTTTTAAGGTGTTAGAAGGAATTGCAAATCCGACTCCTGCATATACACCAGTATTGGAGAAAATCGCTGAATTAATTCCTATTACCTCACCTTTGAGGTCCAATAAAGGACCACCAGAATTACCTGGATTTATTGCTGCATCAGTCTGAATTATATCAGGTATTGAAAATGATACCATTCGATCTTCATTTCCAAAAATATTTTCAGGCGATGATGGTAACAATCTTCCTAATCCACTAATTATTCCATCAGTAAGAGATCCAGATAGACCGAAAGGGTTGCCAACAGCTGCAACATGTTCTCCGACAATTAGTCTCGAAGAGTTTCCAAGTGTTAATGGAAACAATTTCTCTTTAGGAGCATCATTTAATAATACGACAGCAAGATCGCTATGAGGATCTGAACCTATTACTTTGCCAGTATAAACTGTACCGTCAGAAAAAGTGATGTGAAGGTTTTTCGCTCCTGCTGTCACATGATTATTAGTAATAATATGTCCATTAGTATCATAGACAAAACCGGATCCTAACCTACTGCCTAACAGATCAGCTGTTTCATCTTCACTTGCAATCTGCACCACGGATCTTTCAACTTTTTTAAATAAATCAGAAAGTTGGTTTGTGTCATTGGTATCTTCGAATGCAAAGATGTTATTTACACTAGATGAAACAGTAATCAAAGTCAACAAAGAAACGGCAATCATCGTCGTTATCAGTCCCATTGGCTTAAAGAAAATTTTTCTAGATTTTATGAAAGTTATATTGTTAGCGTTCAATATCCATATAATAAAAGTAGTTATGTATATTTCTTGATAATAACTACTTTATCTATACTATATAGATCACTAAAATATAAATAATTTGAATAAAATCTATAATGATTATATAATATTCTATATACTAAAGATCAGACGTATGAAATTATTAATAGGATTAGAGATTAGTCAGTTAACATACCGAATGAACGATATGTGTGATTAGTATCGAGATTTATTATGGCGGTTAAATAAATCAAAAAATTCTTTATAATTATAAAAAAATCAGTAGTTTATAATTCAGCGAAATAATCAAATATGAGATTTTACTGTTATTATTTTATTAAGCAATACATATAGACTATAAAAATATTAAAACTATATTGTGAGTGACTTTACGAAATAAGATCCGCTTTATTGATTTAATTTCTAAATCAAAACAATTATGTATTTTTTTGAATAAAATTTATGACATATCAAATATTTTATATTAAATAGTGATATTAATAATCAATAAGGAAAAATATTTGAAAATAAATAGATCGAATAATGAATAACACTGACAATTTTTTAATCGAGGACATGAATGGTAATCAAATTAGAAAAAAAGTAAACGATAAAACCGTTGCAATAGTGATTTTAGGATCCTGTGAAAATCATGGAGATCATTTACCATTAGGATCAGATTTTATTTTTCCCCTAGAATTGGCGAAAAGAGTAGCTAATAAAATCGAAAATTTAATAATTCTCCCTCCAGTTCCATATGGTGTTAGTAGTCATCATAAAAAATTTTTTCTTACTATTACTCTAGATACAAATACATTAATAAATTTGATTCAAAATCTACTCGAGAGTTTATACAATAATGGCATATACAATATATTAATTATAAATGGTCATGATGGAAATATAGGCCCGATTGAAATTGCATCTAGAAATACAAAAGATAGACATCCCAAGATCAGAATAGCATGTCTAGAATCCTGGTGGGAATTAATTGGAAAAATCTCACCCAATACTTTTAAAATATGGTATGGTTTAGGTCATGGCGGAGAAGCCGAAACCTCTGCAATAATGAAAGTAAGACCAGATTTAGTTGATGTGAATAATATTCCGGAAGATACAATCCCTAATCTTCCTAAACATCTTAGGATTTACTGGACTATTGATGAACTTACTAAGACAGGAGCAACAGGGTCTTCAAAGAGTGCTTCAGCTGATAAGGGAGAAGTAATTTGTAAAATTTTAGAAGACATACTAATTTCCTTTCTAACAGATATGGAAAAAACACAATGGAAATACGGATTATCAATTTAATACTTAATTATTTTTTTCTTGATCATTTTTTAATATATATACTAATGTTATATTACATAAGACTAACATTAACTTTATACTAAGAAATCTGTTATTATGTGGTTATATTGTATTAACATTCAGTTTACTGGAGAATATAATTAAAAAAATAAATCTTATCGAAAGAAAATATTGATAAAATTTTTAACTAACATAGATGATAATAAAAAAATGGAAACTAGAATAGATTATTTTCTAAAATAAAAAAGTGAAATTATTGCAGAAATATTAGTGAATTGAGCATGGTCTGTATTGTTGGAAAATATTTGTCGTATTGATCAACGCCTGCTTTATAAGTAAATAAATATGCTCTATCGTTATTTTTAGTTAAAAGTTGAAGAGATTTTCTTTCCTCTTCACCATCCATTGCAGTAAAGACTATTTTTTTTGCAGGTCTTTTGTCTGCTAAAATTACATCAGCAGATTCAAGTAGTTTAAAATCTTTAAGATTATTAGTCATATTCTTCATATGAACATTCTTGATTGCATTTAGTGATACATTCCCAACACTCATGGAAGCTATTCCCAATCCTGCGGGATATTTATATTGACTAGAATCTACGATTGGAGCAATAAAAGTAACAAAATCATTGAGATGTTCTTCTTTTTGCCAATTTGAAGGATATTGAATATTATACTTTAATTTTGTATTTTCGTAGGGGATAAAACTAGTTTGTTGTCCTCCAATATGAAAAAATCCGTATACATCTTCAAATACATTAACAGTACCGCTTACCAATACAACTAATAAAGATATAAAAATAATAAAATTCCGAATTTGTTGGAATTCCATAATCTACGATTGGATAAAACATTATTTTATTTTTTCTAAATTCATATAAAATTTACTTTTTAGAATACAACTCTAAACCTACTAGAATCATCAAATAATAAAATTTTTTTATTTTATAAAATCAAGTAACGTTACCATATCTATATTATTTTTAGTAGAAGCTATTTTCTTACTATTCAGGATTGGGAACCCGAATTCCATTTTTCGTTTATGTACTTCAATTTTTAAATAATTCATTATAGAATCTGCATATGTCTTTTCGGCTACAAGATTATTTTTAAAGACTATAGGATCTTTAAATTTAAAAATTTTTTCGTAAATCTCTATGTGGTTATCTTTATTTAAGATTTTTAAAATATGTTTTATTCTTTCCCATATATCGTATCTTATTCTTAAAATTGCACCACTGATATATTTGATTCCAATATCATTTGCAGTATCGAGTATATTTGCAACATCAGACTTAGAATCGGTTATTAAAGGGATAATAGGATCGATATTAATTACACATCTTATACCCGATTTTGAGAATTTTTCCATTACTTTGAATACAGATTTTGTTGTTGGAGTACCAGGTTCAATTATTCTTTTTAAATTCTCATTACTGGTAGTAATGGACCATACAATGAAACAATTATCAGAATATCGTTTATGTAATTCTAGATCTCTTTCGATGATGATTGATTTAGTAAAAATATAATACGGAATTTTGAAACTTTGGAGAACTTCTACACATTGTTTTGTTATAGAAAATTTTAATTCAGCTGGCTGATAAGCATCTGTTGCTGATGCTATCATTACAGGGCTAATTTCAGTATTTTTCCAGGATTTTATATGCTGTATTAATAATTTTGAAGCGTTGATTTTTGCATATATATGATCGTAAAATTCTGGTGACCATTCATAAGTAGCATAACAATAACCACATCTATGTTGACATCCATTATAGGGATTAATAGTAAGTCCATTT
Source organism: Nitrososphaerales archaeon (assembly GCA_032155045.1). GTDB lineage: Archaea > Thermoproteota > Nitrososphaeria > Nitrososphaerales > Nitrososphaeraceae > TH1177. The sequence goes on along the minus strand of JALDXL010000019.1, from coordinate 11,169 downwards.
CCTCCGTATACAAAAAATTTATGAAGAATGGATTTACTTTCTTTAGTACTGAGAATAGGTCTTGAATTTTTATACCATGAAATCATATAGTTTGAATTTAATTAATTATTATTAATTAAGAATACAGTACCATTTAATGAGGGAGAGGGTACTTTATCAGTGATTATATCGATTCTAATTCATTAAAATAAGTACTAAATGATAGATAAAGACGATGTTGAAACGTCAATAAAATCTAATAATTATTTTTTTTCTATTGAAATTCAATCTTTCAAAAATCAACTCTTCAGTCTAAATTTATTTACAAAGTACAGAATTGGTTTACATTGGATATAAGATTTTATGATATTTCAACAAATTTGCGAAGATATTTTCTTTTTTGTGTGTAAATTTTTAGATTGCATTTGGAATGAACGAAGTAACGAAATTAATTGTTTCATCCTAATAATAGCATATGAAAATAGAAATTATAACAAGCTATGACAATGGCTATGTATTAATTTAAGCAATACCAGTTTTTAATGTTTTTAGACAAGGTTATCTTTTGAATTTGAGAAAATAGTTTTGAGTCTAAAAAAAATACTTATGAAAAATCGAATTAAAATTATTTCTCGCTGCAGATTACTAATGCACTAAAGCTTGTTTCTCTATTAAGGTTATGAAGAAAACCATAAGAGCTATATTTTATATTTTTTAATTCCAGATGTGGGTTTTCTAATAAAAATGAGGTTATTTTTTCTCCAAGGCTTTCTGGTGAATCGCTTTCAAATCCTCTGATATAATTAGCAACTGGTGTTGCATTCTCTTTTGCCAATTTTACAGTAAATACGACAACATAATTTATAATTGATTATAAATTTAATTTAACAAAATTATCTTTGTCTAATATTTATTTGTTATACACTTTAAAAAGTGATTTTTAATTTTTATATTTCCTTAAATAATAACAACTAAAATACGATCATATTGACAGGTTAAAATCAAATCTTTTTTTTAAATTTTACTATATTTAGTTGTATTTTATTCTACCTGAAAAATTTTTATGTCATTTATATATTATTAAAAAATAAAATTAATTAGATGTATTCAGATTTTTTGTATTCTGATTCTTCAAAAATGATTAAAATATAAAAAAATGAGCTAGATCGATTAATAACTTCTCGACAACAACAAAATTCTTGAGTATCTATATCTTTTCTATATTTTAATGGACAGTTACCTGATTAAAGTGATTTTCGTCTAATGATAGCCAATTATTATTACTAATTTAAATTATTTTATAATTTAACTGCTCTCATCAAGTTTATTAATATTATAAATTCTATTTTTCCAATTAACAGCGTACTTGCTTCCATAGTTAAATATAGAGGTTAAAAATGCAACAAATACAAAAGAACAGGCTAAAGGAAAATATAGGGAATACATAATATTTTGAAGTAATATGTATTTTGACTGAATAATGCTTGTTGTCATTAACAATAACATTGATGCCAGTACCAAGGAAAATAATATTGGGTTCAAGTTAATATTATAAATGACAATATTTTCCTGTTGTAAAATGTAGCTAAGGGAAAAAGGGAATACCACTAGAGGCAACAAAAGTATGAGAAATGTTGCAAGTACCATTAAATATGTGCTGATTTTGTCTCTATGTAATAGAGAAATCAATAATCTTCGTAGTCCGTGCCAAAGTGTAGAACTATCTCTTGCCCATATTGCTTGTATATGATCTTTTCCATGAACTACATTGAGTTTAAAACCATATTCTTTTACTTTTTTTCCTAAAGCTCCATCTTCTATAATTTCCTTCCTAACCGATTTGTGTGTACCTATAGCCTCATAGGTTTTTCTGGTTATTATAAAAAAACTGCCAAAGAAGTACCCTAGTTTGCTATTAGGATTATTTGCTGTCAACGGAGAATATTTTACTAAAGAAAGAGTCCAAAGTATAGGTAGAGTAATCTTTGTCCAGAAATCAGTTGTCAATATTTTAGGTACTGCAGTAAGAGCATCAAGTTCTTTTGATAATAAATGATTTACTGCTAATGAAATGGATGTGGAAGAATGGATACTATCTGCATCTGTAAAAAGAAACAAATCACCTGTTGAATTTAAATATCCCTGATAACATGCCCAATTCTTTCCTGTCCACCCGGCAGGTTTCTGGTCTATGTTTAGTTGATTTATTTTAGAATTAATTGAACTAAAATTCCTAATTAGTTCACCGGTTCTATCAGTGGAAGCATCATTAATGACTATTATTTCATAATTATTATAATCTTGATCGATTAAACTTTTAAGACAGCTTTGTATATATTTTTCTTCATTACGAGCTGGAAGGATTACACTGACTTTGGGATGGACGATATTTAATAATTTAAAAGTTTGTAGTTTTGGAATCTGTTTTAAAAATCTTATTACATATATAAGTAAATAAATCCATGAGAAGAAAACAATGGAAATGATAATAGTTAATAATATAAATAATGCATGGTCATATTCCATCAATTATCTTTAATAATAATGTCTTTTTATTAATAGATTATTTTTTTTAAATTATCCCTAATGATAACGAAAGATTATACATCGTCAAAACATTTATCATTGTAAAACTTTCAATGCTATGATAAACAAATAAAATTTTGTAAATGTTTTAAATGAAAAATATATTATAAATGCTATAATAAATAGAACAATGTTACATGGGCAAGTCATTTTAGGACTATAATTTTTTAAGTTATTGACATTTTTAAACCTGAAGAATTCAAATTACATTACATCTCTTATTTTATTATCATTTTAGGGATTGTAATGCTAATTACTATCGATTTTTTATGTTTATTTATGATAATCTTTAGCTTTTTTATATTATTAGGTTATTCTTATTTACGAATTATAGTTTCTGGGTTAAATGATCTAAAAAGATTTATAAAAATAAAGATAGGCTAACTTTTTATAATCGTATTTAAAGTCATCATCTCTTTGAATTTGCTATTTCTAGGTTTTCCTCTTAATCGATATCCACAACAAGGACACCATATGTCTTTCCAATAAATAAAGATTTGACAAATCTGACATCGCTTTTGTCCTATAGTATAACGTTGACCACTTTTAGGTTTGATTGCTTTATGACGCGAACAAATTCCCTTACATACCAATTATTACTGTTATCGATGAACATCCTCATAAGAACTTATCTATGCTAAAAATAATATTTTAGCATTTTTTATAACTTGTCACAAACTATTTCACATTAAATACTATTTGAATATAATCTATGATTCAAACCAAGAGTATTTAATAAATATATAACGAGAATCAAATTAAGATTAAGTTATTGACCATAGCTTATTATTATTATTGTAATTATATATTAACCATTATTGCAAAATTTTCATAAATTATTTTGAGATTAGCAGACAATATCAATCAAAGATGAAAATTGTAACGGCTACAAGATACGATATTGAAATTTAGACAATTTACGCGTTAATAATTATTATATCATGCAATATGGTTAAAACTTGAAAATAATTTGAAATCAGTCATAAAATAAGGTATTATCATTTCTATTATTGAAATACTCACCACTTTTTATCAACTCTAAACTTATTTGCTTCGAACACGAAGATTTTATATTTATTAAATTTGAAATTAGATGCTATAGAAGATGTTAAATAGATAAATTATTTTGAATACTGTAATAATAAGAATAGTTTTTTTCAATGATAACAGTGAAGAAGACAGACCAAGAAAATTTTTCCAGTAGAAATTGCAGGGTATTATATTCGATCAATTATTCTGATTAAATGATCAATCTTAATTGACTTAAGATAATGAAAGAAAAAGTAAACAACTACGAATATGGTTTCTAAAATGATATTTGTATAAGATTTTTGACAATAAAACTTCTCAAGTTTTGAGTTTTATTTTTTATTATGTGTATAAATTAGCAAAAATGTTCTTTTTTGGAATATTGTGTCGATTTTTTTATAGTATTTTGCTAGCAAATTTATTTTGGATATTCAAAATCAGGAAGAAAATTTAACAACATAAAAGTATAATTTAGTGCTACTAAATTCATAAAGGAACAACATATTTTTATACTTTAATTATTTGGCAAATTCTGTAAAAAATATTCATGTTATATAAAAGATTACTAGTATTCAATATAATTATTTTTAAATATTATCAAATGGTTATCTGGCATAAAAATCTTACATTGATTAATTTCATTCTTTTTCTAGATATGCCACATAAATTCATGTTCCTTCTTTTCTTCTTCGCTAGCAAGTTCTTTATTACAATATGTACATTTATAGAAAGGAATTAATTTAATGGATTGATCGTTACTGCTGCCTTTGTTATACCGATTTTTTTTATAATTATTTATCATTTCTCTCAAAGTATAATCCCATCCATGTTGTAGATTTTTAAAATTATCTGTTTCTGCTATCGGGTGGACATAGTCCTCATTAGGGTTTGTTGAAGCTATAAATTGTTCATGGTCTATTTTTGAATCGGAATCAAACACTAACCGGATTGCATATTCATTACCTTTATCATTTGTCCAAAGTTGAATTTTTTTATGTAGAATATTTTTTTTACTAGCAATTTTATTGCCTTCGCTAAAATACGTTTTGAAATTTTCTGACTTTTCGTTATTTATAGTATTATCATCTTTTGAAGACAATAGTATACTCACATATCAATATTGATAATTTTTATTTAATCTTATTTAAATTAAAATAAAAAATAAATCATTTGATAGGATCATAATAATTAGAATTAGCAAAATAAAACCAAATAAAAAATATTAAATTATAAATTCAAAGAAATTACTCGATTGTTAATGATCATGTGAATAAAAATGTTTAACTTTGGTTGAACGACAAGGATACTTTAAAAAAATATTGGTATTTAGTCACAGATTTTATTAAACTACAGATATATAGGATATTTTTCCATATATACGTTATACATTTGTTATTAGATAAACTTCTGATGACTAAACGAAATAATTATAAATATGAATTTGCCCTAAACAACAAATTTATGTATGTATATTAATAAAAATATAGTTTCTTTTATATAACAAATCATTTGTCAGGCCGTATCTAGTTTAATTTTTGTATTGAATTAAAATCACAATTAAATACTATTAACATTTCTAAATTTTGTTGATAAAAGTTCATTTCATCGATGTTATCAAAAATATTCCAATCTTACAATATAGAATAGTATTTGTTAATTATTCATATTGGAATATCTTGGGTTTCCAGGTATTTCTACCCTATTTATTATAACCAAAGTTGTCTTTAATCTTATCAATAAGACTGAAAGCATCACATGCTAACTCTGTTGTGATATAAAGTAAGTGTTTTTCATCGAGAGGCATAGTGATACGTTTTATTTTTTCATATTCGGCAAGAACATATTTTCCTTTTCCGATTTTTGGTTCAAGTGAACCACGTATTTTCCATGCACTAACTGAAAATTGAATAGAATGTTTACTTTGTTCGGCTGTTAGTAGATTTGTAACTCCAGGTCTATGCTCAGAAAAAAGGATCATACCATCTGTAATATCAAATATTGTTACAAAACGAATATTCGGATCAAGATGTAATATATCCTTGCCTTTATTCTTGTAATCCATATTAAACAACACTGTACCCTAATTCGTATAAAAAGTTTGTAACTAACACGATCAAACTAATAGTTCTAATTAATTTTAGCTTTAGTAAGACTATAGTGTATTATCCATACTCAACATACCGACAAAAACAAGACTACAATTTCTTTGATTTATCATGATTTGCGAGGTTGTTATAATTGATACTTTCTAATTTTAAAATATGAATTGATGGTATCTCCCAGAAGATATATTATGATTGTGGATTGTCCACAATTCTGGATATCATTTAATAAGTTGCTGTTATAGTCAGAATATTTAGAATGATTGGTTCGACTTTAATACAAGATTACAATGAGGATAGTTATTTTTCTAAATGTCGTTTGGATCTGTATAAAAAATAAAACTAAATTATGCAAATGACGATTTGATATAGTATAAATTTTACACTAAATAAATAAAAAAATATTAATTAATATTGTAATTTGAACTTCAAGTCAATAATAAAATAGGAAAACCAATTAAATCCAATGTAAAAATGTTTAAATCAATAATTTTTGAATTTGTTGATATATAAATACAATGTCTTAAATTTTAATGCATAGAACACAGCCTTTATCAATTCAATTGAACAAGTTTTTTACTCAAGAATACATAATTCAATGTAAAATGATGATATATTCAAAAGTATTATTAACGTTGAGTTTTTTATAATATTAGTGGTATCTGAATCAACAGTAGCAAATAATGACAACACAGGAGATTCACAAATTAAGTGTGAAAAATGTGGTCTTCTCTTTGATAGTTTAGCCGCAAAAGAAGAACATATAAAGTTAGAACATATAGAACACAAGCGACCAAGCGGGGTAGGATAATCTTCAAATCATTTATCCCTGTTCACACATTATTATTTTATTTTTTATGAGATTATCTTATAAAATAAATCTAGATTCAGCTATTTACCGAGATAACGAATCAGAATAAAAAAGAATATCCAAATCATAAATTTTTAATCTAAATATAATTGTATTATGTTTTATAAATCAAACATAATAATTTGATTAACATTATGATGACCTGTTATAGTCTATCGAGAATTTGGAAACCGTTTAAATTCTGTAGTTCTAAAATCAAATTAAGAATTTGACTACGGAATTGAGTTAGTGCTGACCTTATTGGCAAATGAGTATAATTAAAAAAAGATATAACTATTCAGGAATAGATAGCTCGTGATACAACCGAAGATTTGTACGATTATTTAATTTATATAATATACCATGGTTAAATCCGAATTATATTATACAGCTGAAATAACCATTTAACGAGTAGTTGCTTGTTTGTGAGAAAGAATCAATACCAATACAAGAATACAGCAATTATCAATCATATTTCTCTTTTTATTTCTAACACATAAAATAATATATAAATATATTCTATATTTCATATGATATTGGTAATATAATATTTTGATTCATTCTGTTAACATCACTGATTGATTTTTTTTATTGTCAGATAGAAAAAAGAAAACATCGATATCTAAAAATAAAAAATTAAAAAAATTCCTACATCCTTTTAAAACGAGGCTCGAAGAAATCTTATTGTTGAAAATGTTTATCAAAAATTAAACAATTCCAAAGTTAGTAGATTTTTATAGTCTTTAAATTCAAATTTTTATAGAATTATAGTGAGAAAAAGATTTTTGAAGATATTTCCAAAGTATAAATCCAATCAAAATTAACAATACCAAAATTGTCAATGTTTGACCAACTAAAACATCATGTATTGCAATAATTGTTCTCATTTTTGTAGGTAATTATATTTTGTTAAAACGATATATACCATTTTATGCATATTTTCTTGAAATATTATATGCATATACCTATCCTGATTTTGTCGTTTTTATTTAATAGTATTTTAAAACATTTATTATTTGTAATCTGATTCTTTTATGTATAGTTTTATACCTTTGAATTAAATAATATAAAGTAGTAACCTTTGAGGTATCAGGAAGATTAATCCAGACCGTACCAGCCTTCTATTCTTTCAAAAATATAACCGTCCTCGATAGCTTTTTGGATCATCTCATTTACGTCACTTTTAGAAAATCTTCCTGTTTGAAAAAGTTCGTTTATAAGCACTTTACCCTCTACATCATTTTTATTTTTCCCAGATAAAGCATTAAAAACTTCCATAAATAACTGATTTTTTGATATTTCCATTTGAGATTTACCACGGATACGTTCAAGATCATCCTTGTAAGATTGTTGTATTTCATTTTTTTTATCTGTTAAAACTGAAATGTTCAAGCCACTTTCTTTTATTACTATGGTTTTAGTTTTCCAATCAATCTTTATTTTATCATCTTCTAAAATATCTTTAGTATTCATATTATTTGTCACTATAAATTTTTCATAGTCCTTTCTATTTTTATGTTGTCACTTAATTTTTTTGTCTAGGTTTAATTTTTTATTTACAAAAAATATTCGATGATAAATTTCGTGTGATGTATTTTATGGTACGAAAAAACAATGTAGAAGTTTTTTTATTTCATTTTTGGCAACGGTCAAAAAAATGTATTTCGTACCTATCTACCTTCTCTACTTACACCAATATGCTTTCGAAATTTATTTACTGTTTACTTTTATTCATTCCATGGTGAAACCATTTCAAGCATCATATAGGTCATTTTTCTATATACTTCTTCCTTCCTTTTAATAGAGTGATAATCATAAATTGTATTTCTCTATCGTTTTCAGGCAATCTTCCATATTTTTCTCTATAATATTGACATAAACTGAATACTACTTCTGGTTTTAATTCTAATAGCATTTGTTTACTTTCTCATTTTTTATATTATTCAACTTTTCTAATAATAATTTTAAATCGTACAAAAACTCTTGTATATCATTTGATCTAAATTTAATAAGATTATGTATCATTCAGGTTACTCAAATTAGAATTAGAAAAGGACTTTCAATTTCTAACTATCTGTCATTATTACTAATTTGTTTGAAAAATAGTTAACATGTTACTTAATATTTTATTTACTCTTCCCTATACTATTAGATTCAGAATAGAAACCCAATAATTATTTGAATTATGAGTGTCAAAAAAAATCAATTTAAATTTTTTAACATTGATATACGCGCTTTTATAATATGAAGTAGGCCATGAACATATTCATTACACAATATAATACATAGACATTCAGAATAACTGGTTTACTGTTTTTCTACTTTGAAACTATACTAATTATCTGCTAAATAAATCAAATTTTCAGTCTTCCACAAGTATATGAATTTTTAAATATCACTAAATCTCTTTCACATTTCATGCAGAATTCAGAATTTAATCATAAAAGAAATCCAACTTATCAGATTAATCCCTTGTTTGTTAATAGATGGTCTCCAAGATCTATGACAGGAGAAGATATAACCGATAACGACTTGATGGCTCTTTTTGAAGCTGCAAGATGGGCTCCATCATCTTACAATAATCAACCATGGAGATTCATCTACGCAAAAAGAAATACTAACAATTGGACTAAATTCTTTGATTTGTTGTACGAAGGTAATAAAATATGGGCTAAAAATGCTGCAGTATTAGTTGTTCTTATTTCCAGAAAGAATTTTGAATACAACGAAAAACCTTCACTTACCCATCAACTTGATTCTGGTGCAGCATGGGAGAATTTGGCTTTAGAGGCATGTGATCGGGGAATTGCTACCCATGGTATGCAGGGATTTGACTATGAAAAAGCCAAGATAACCTTAGGTATACCGGATTCATACGATGTCATGGCTATGATTGCTATTGGCAAGAGAGGACCGAAAGAAAATCTTCCACCTAAGCTCCAAGAAGCTGAATTCCCTAATGACAGAAAGCAATTAACAGAAATAGTAATGGAAGGAAATTTTATAAAAGTAGAAACTCATCAAATATAATTTTGATGTATAACCAGAATGAATAAATATAATACAAATTTGGTTCTGTACGCTATAATTTTAGAAGTATCTTAACATTTGATATTCCACTTGATTCTATTGAAATACAGCATGATAGTCCGCAATATTTTATCAATCCTTTTTTTCCAAACCACAACTCAATATTCAAATAGAAAAAATTATTATTTAGCAAAATTAAGTTGCTAATATTCCAACCCAGAAAATAATTTATCTACCTTGCAAAAGTCAAAATACATTAATTAAAAAAATAATACGAATAGAACAATGTTTTTTTATTTATTTTTAAAATAATAAATACAGTCATAATAATAAATTATTTATAATTTCTTTTTTTAGATAAATCCTGGATAAAGAAAAATTACATCATCAATCTATTGAGACTTGGAATTATGAAAATGTAATATAAAAGATAAATATCGTAAACTCAAAATAGACATATAATTATGATTAATAAAGAAACAACAAGCTTTGGTATGCCTTGGGAGAAAGAATATGGTTACTCTCAGGCTGTAAAAGTTGGAGATACTATTTACATATCAGGACAAGTAAGTCATGATGACAAGGGTAAAATAGTAGGAAACGATATGGAATCACAAATGCGACAATCCTATATTAATATTAAAAAAGTTCTCTCATCGTATGGTGCATCGATTGAGAACATAGTAGACGAAACACTTTTCGTGACTGATATGGAGACGGCCTTTGCTGCAGCGATAAAGTGTAGACATGAAATATTTTCCGGTAATCCAATTGTTGCGAGTACTATTGTACAGATTCAACGCCTTGCATATCCTGGGCTATTGATAGAAATAAAATGCATAGCCAAGTTGTGATTGAAGATAACAATAATAACTCTAAAACTTCTAACACAAATTTGATTGAACTATTTTTAGTTATTAAATAATAGATATATCCTTATATCAAATGAAGATATCATAAAATAAATTGGTACTTTGCACGAGTACAAATTTCATATTCAAATAATTCTATTTGACCATTTGAAAGCAATAGTGTATATTAAAGATAAACAATAAAGAAGCAACCGATATAAAAAAAGGTAAATAAATTTATATAAACTATACAAAAGTTATAAGTATAATTATTTAATTTTGTTTTTGACCTCATCTACAATTTTATGAGTGGATTGAATTAAATCGCCTAACGCATCTTCTTTATTATCTTTAATTACAACAATTTCCCCTGGACCAAAGTGGCAATTATTTATTTCAATTGGGATAGGAAACTTCGTAATATATGAAAGAAATTCAAAAAAATTAGGAAAGGTTTTATTATTTTTATATATAAAACCAACTCTACCACTGCTAATCGTACAATCCTCTGAAATTGGAAATTTAAAATTATTATCGACGTTACATATAATTTCTATTATCTTTTTTTCAAGTTGTGAATCTCTAGAGAGATTCCATTCTTGAGAATATTTTTCTAATAAATCAAAATCCATACATTATCGATATTAGAGCGAATATTAAAATTAATCTTTATAAAAGGAATCATTTCAATAAATAAGTTTAACACAATTAATAAACAGATATTTTAAATTAATTATATTTA
>JALDXL010000018.1:0-18813 GCA_032155045.1 Nitrososphaerales archaeon | reverse complement strand
TTGGAATATACATATCTCAGAAGAGAGAAATATGCTTGTTGCTGAAAAATTTATTCATTCACTAGTTGAAAAATATGGAAAACATACAGTGTACACAGATGGTGGAACATGGTATGATGAAGCATGCAATATGCTGAATTTGAAACATTATCTACATTCTTCAATAGAGAAAAGTCTAATGAAACGGGTCAATCAGTATTTCAAGGATAGAACTGAATTGTTTGACGATTACTATCCTTGTTTTAAAAATGAATGTAATCTATTTCATGTATAATTGGATACAATTCTTTTCTTCAATGTACAATAATACAGCATTTGAGAATTATTTCATTAACGGATTGAATAATAGAGGTGAATATATCTTAAGTTAACAGAGCACTCAAACCAGATGATTTTTCTCAAAATTTAAGTGAATTCAATTAAATTACTGGTTATCTAAAATATTTCTGAAATAGAAAACAAATAAAAGAAATTGAAATATCAATTGTTGGGGAAATAATTGGCAGAATATTTATCAAACAAGAAATAGCTGACGAGGACTATTTTTTGTTCTTCATTTATCTTATACATAATGTCTGTTTATTATCATTTATTTATGCATATTTATACAAAGTTTCGTTATTCTGAACTACTAGAAATGAATTTGGATCTTGCAATGAAATATTTTTAAAACTGGACAATAAAGTTATCATGCTTGTTTTTTTTTCTTTGGAATATCAGTTTGAGTCAAATAGTCGATTAGTGACTTGACCATAGGGCCTATTTTATAAACACTAGGCATAACATCTACATTGATAAAATTTTCTTCTAGAGTTTTCATTGTAGAAGGTCCAACTGCAACTACTATGACGTGATTGTTAAGTTGATATTGTAGTTTGTCTCTGAGAGCATACTTCTCAGCAATTTTGATGAGATCACGGGCAGCTGGTGGACTAGTAAATGTTATGACATCAATTTTTTGCTCACCAATGTCTTCTATAAGATTGACTACCTTTTCTTCATCAGGAGGAATGTACTTGAATCCCATCATTTCAAGAATTTTAGCTCCTTTCTCATTAAGCTCAAACGAATATCTATAAGTCGATGCCTCAAAGACTGTAGCACCAAGTGCACTAAGCTCCTCTTTGAGACTAGGAGAATATGATCCATGCCAGAGGACAGCAATATTCTTATCAGAAATATTCAAATCCCTTAAAAGCTTTGTAATCCCTTCAGCTGTGTTTTCTATTGGCATAATATCTGTCTTGATTCCGTGATTTGCTAGGGCTATTTTTGGTTTCAAACTTCTAGATATTACAGTTGTATGCTGTAAAGCTTCAACAAATTTTTGTTCTATGCCGAGGTTTTTAGCAGTAGACATAAGAGAGTATACAGCTGGACCTGTCATGAATACGACATAATCAATTCTTTCATTTACTATCTTGTTTATAAAATACTCGGCTTCCTTAGATGTATCCTGTCCTGATTCTATGCCTATCGTTGGCGCGATATAGGTTTTACCTCCAAAGGTTGTTATCAAATGTGCTAGTTCTGATGCTCTACGACTTCCTGTAATGGCAATTGTCAAGCCTGTGAGTGACATACTACCTGACCTTTGTACACTTTACTATCAAAAATTTTTTGTCATATAGGTCTAATAACTTATTGCATGATATTTTTAGAATCTATGTGTAAATAGCCTGTGTAGTATTGATTGAAATATAAAAATATTGTTTAACCATATTGAAAATAAAATAACACCAGACTGTTGAAATCATTTCATAGAATAATATATGAATTATCAGGTAATCATTTTTTGAGTGGTATATGTTTTTGATGAAAATTTATAAGCATATTTTAGTTCATATTTCTTAATCTTACAAAAATTAATTTTCTGAACAAATAGTCGTATCTGAAATAATTTATATTTTCTACTTTTTTGATTCACTTCTATGAAAATCTTATTGGTATTTGTATTATTAAAATTCTTTTAATATGTATCTGGACTAATTTTCAAATAAAATCGTCATGGAATATTCTATAGGCTATATGATAATTTCAATATATGAGTTTTGTTAACGATAGATAAAGCATTAAACAAATATTTACAGTACACTTAATATTAGTTATATCTAGAAATTCAATAATTATTATTCAAATCATTAAAAAATGTATTTAATACATACAAATGTATTTTAAATTTTGTTAGATTTTGTAATCATCAAGGTTTATTATAAAAGTCATTATTTAATGTATAAAAATACTATTCCAAATTGCTAATTTCAAAATCCCATTCAACAAAACGATTTATCATTTTATTATATTAATAAATTTGGATATTCTATCGATTGAAAACATATCAGATTTTATGCCTTACAATGTATCCATTAATTTATATCTATAGTATAAAAAAAGATTTTTAGCTGTATTATATTACATACATATCGATATTGGCAATAATATTACCATAATTCTTTCTCATGTTGATAAAAATACAATTAATATGTTCTCTAATGTTTGAACCAATAATTTCGATTAATTTATTAATTATAATGAATTAATGTCTCTGCTGTCTTTGTAGTAATCTGTAGATCATGAAAATTAGGATAAATTTGTTAGTGTTTTTATTAAATATATTATGCAATAAAAAAATGGATAAATTGGTAAAAATTATTGGTTTGGTTCGACTGATATTATCGAATCTGGTATTTCTAATGATAGCTGTGTTTTCGAATCTATTGGAATCGCAATATTACCAAGAATAATTTTTTGATATGCTTCTGTTGCTGATTTCACCATATTTGGTTCACCATTTTCTTCATTTGTGAATATTGGCGTTGATGATTGGTTACGTTCTGATTGAAAAAAACCTTGTGCAAAGCCTTGTTGTTGTACAGTAAAAGATACCATACTCAAAATAAATGTCGAGGCTAAAGCAATTAAGACTATGTTTTTTATTTTTTTGTTGCTATCATATTATAAATTCTAAGATAGAAGTATTTAACCTCTTTTCATTTTTACCATGAAATATTAATTTAATTATTGATTTTTGTGGATAATGCTCAGTAACAGTATCACTCATGAAATTTATTGGAGAAATCTTTCAATTATTTGGTCTAAATGATCTATATTGAAAATGTTGGAAGCATTATGATACTAATATTTGTTATTCTTAAATTATTTATTACAAAAATGGTATTCTCTTTCTATAATATATCTTTTTAGAGATTAATAGGGGACTATCGGTATTGAGGTATTATCTATTATTTTCCTAATAGTAATCGTGTATTATGTTTGATAAATAGAAGAAAAAATTTAATGCTAGAAAACTAGTAATGAAATTTAGTGAATTAGTACTAAACATTGGAAAATAACCTAAACTTCTAATTTTTCTATTTCATTCTATCTATCTTTATTTAATGAAACAATGAGCAATAGTTAGAATTTGTTTATTATTTAAATTTAAAGTAATTCGAGGTTAATTAAACATTCATAATATATTTGTAAAGCGAATAGAACAAAGTTAGTTAAAATTAGTTGTGAATATTTCTATTTTCTTAGTTAATCAATATAGATCGGTTTGTTTTTTAAATAGTTAACTTATATTAATAATCTTAGCATAGGCTAACATTTATTATATAGTCCAACATTATTATTGCTATGAATCGTTCTAAGATCATATTAATTTCTATAATTTTATTTGCTGGTTTAACTACAGCTTTTGCACTTTCTTTCTTTAAATTTTCAGTTATTGCGCAGGTTAATAACAACAATTCATCTTTAAAAGAAGAAGGAAAAACATCAGCAACAAAAGAATCAATAGTAAATGGAGGACATGGTAGTGGATACAATACAATTAGAACTAATGGTGATGTTTTGGATTCTATAAATTCAGATCAGAGATCAGATCTTTCAATCGATCCAATGAAATATTTACGGGAGTTCAATTATGGTAGAATTTCAACAACAGATAACGGAACAACATTACGAGAATTCACTTTAGTAGTTTTAGACAAGAAACTAGAGATATCTCCAGGTATATTTATGGATGCATGGACTTTTAACGGTACTATTCCAGCTCCGACAATTAGGGCTACTGAAGGTGATATAATTAAAATTAAATTCATAAATAATGGCTCAAAATCTCATACAATTCATACTCACGGTATCCATCCTTCAGAAATGGATGGCGTTATTGAGACTATCCCACCAGGTGGAAGCTTCATTTATGAATTTACTGCAGAACCATTTGGTGTGTTTCCATATCATTGTCATGTACAACCTCTAGAAGAACACATCTCCAAAGGTCTATATGGTGTCTATATTGTAGATCCTAAAACACCAAGACCTCCAGCGGATGAAATGGTTATGGTGATGAATGGATATGATAATGACTTTGATACGGAAAATAATTTCTATACCATTAACGGTATACCTTATTATTACATGCATCATCCTATCCAAATTGAAAAAGACAAACTAGTACGAGTATACTTGGTTAATATGTTAGAATTTGATCAAATTAATAATTTTCATTTACATGCAAATTTGTTTCATCTGTATAGAAGTGGAACTAATCTTACTCCTGACGAATATACAGATTTAATCACAATGAGTCAGGGTGAAAGAGCGATACTAGAATTTTCCTACAAATATCCAGGTCCATATATGTTTCATGCACACAAAACAGAATTCGCAGAGAAAGGTTGGATGGGAATGTTTTTGGTTAAGGAAGAAAACCAAACCGAGCCAAATAGTATTGCATTTGTTAAAGGTGAAAGAACTGACTATCCCGCTGAGACAATTGATAGTAACAATATTTTAACTAGACAACAAAATATAGATTCTCAAATTTCAACAGCGAATACTTACGGAGATTCGTTACAACAAGTAGAAGAGTGATGAAAAATGAAGCCAGAAAACAGAATTGATAGAAATAACATAAAGACAAGTTACAAAAAAATGATTGTTATCGCAATAATACCGTTCATAGTCCTTGCTGCAATGCTTGTATTTCTTTTTGGTCCCGGTATGTCTATATTAAATACAGGAATCCCCTTACCGGAAATTACAATAGAAAAAATTGAATTCCAAACTGATAAAATTGTAGCATATATCCGTAATACTGGTCCAGAACAAATAGAAATTGCTCAAGCCGATATTAATGATCGAATTATTCCAGCTGCTATAGAGCCAAGCAAAACCTTGTCACGATTGTCAGAAGCGAAAATTATAGTGCCGTTTTCTTGGGATGCAGGCGTACCATATGAAGTTGGAGTAACTACCTCTGATGGTACACGATTTAGCAAGAGTGTCGAAGCAGCCGCATTAGCACCAACTCCAAATATTGAACAAGCATCATACTTTGCCGTTATTGGAATTTATGTAGGAGTTATACCTGTACTTATAGGTCTTTTATGGTTTCCATTTATAAAAAGACTTAGCATGAACAAATACAAATTCTTTCTTAGTCTTACTGCTGGATTGCTTGTGTTTTTAGGAATAGATGCATTGATCGAAAGCAATGAAATTGTACAAAAAAATATTGCTGGAGCTTTTAATGGTCAAGTGTTGATTGTAATGATTACTATAATCTCTTTCTTGGTATTGCTTTATGCATCTGAAAAACTTGTTGGAAGTACCAAAACTACTTCGGATACTGCTATATTCAAATCTAATATGATATCTTCATCTACTTTTACTACAAAAGAATCTCAAAAACAAAAACAACAACAACAAATCCCACAACAAGAAGAAAAAGAACAACAATTAGCAAAATCTTTAGCTATATCAATGATGATAGCAATAGGAATTGGTTTACATAATTTTGGAGAAGGCTTAGCCATAGGTGCTGCTGTCCTTTTAGGAGAAGTTGCCTTGAGCACTTTTCTGATAGTCGGATTCACATTACATAATACTACTGAAGGTTTGGCAATAGTCGCACCAATGGCAAAAAGTGGTGGCAAAGTCATGTTACGGAAGCTAGTGATAATGGGTTTGATAGCTGGTATTCCAACTATAATTGGAACATGGATAGGAGGTTTTCTCTATTCACCATTTGCTGCAATAATATTTTTAGCCATAGGTGCTGGCGCAATATTTCAAGTAGTGCTAGCTATTATTTCTTGGATGTCATCAAACAATAGTAGTAATGAATCAAAAAAAGAGACCATATTAAACACACCAGTAATTGCTGGTTTTACGGTGGGAATGACAATAATGTATGTAACATCATTACTGATATCATCATAATAATTACTAGTAACCAAAATATACATACAGTGGTAAATAATAATTGCTAAGAAATTTGAAAGTTGACCCTAATATAGACATCAATCGCCTTGAATCAATACGTGACGCCCACACGGGAAAGAAGGAAAAAGAATACCGTACTGATAGAATGGAAGATTATCTTGAAGTTATTTATGAATTGGTACAACAGAAAGGATATGCCACAACCATCGATATTTCTCGATATCTCAATGTAAGTTCTCCAAGCGTAACCAAAATGGTAAAGAGATTAGATGAAAATGGATATCTAAAATACGAGAAGTATAGAGGAATTTGTCTCACACAACAGGGGATTGACGTTGCCATGAGTATTCATCAAAGACATAGTTTGTTAGCTGAATTCTTGAAAATGATTGGGGTAGACAAAGATATTGCAAATAAAGATGCTGAAGGAATAGAGCATCATTTACATCCACAAACTTTGAAAAAATTAGAAGAATTTGTGAAGACTATAAAAAAAGAGTCATAAATCTGAGTATACATTATAATATGCATATAATCAGGCAAACATAAAATCTATCTTTGAAATACTTTTACATTATAAAAATCCAAAAACTAATTATATAAAAAATTAAATTCCTCACATATATTTACTTAAACTATCAGATGTAGAAAATACTATGGGATTATTTTTTTATGTATTTATAATAGGATTATCGTTAATGAAAAAAGAATTTTCTGAATCACTATTGGTCTATAATATCCTTTTAGTTTTTCATTAGATTTACATACATTAACTAATAAAAATTTCTGATTATTTTGTGTTGTTTTAATATAAAATATATATTCATGAAAAAATTCCTTTCGGTTTAATAAAGACTAATTTGCGCTCCGTAAAAAGAATATTCCAATCTATAAACAATACAAATAATGTCATGACGATTCCTATAATATCAATAATTATTATGGATTGAATACCTGAATTTAAAATTTTGTCAAAATAATCTACAAAGTATTTAGATAAAGTTATCATAAGCATATATGCTACAAAACGCCCTGTCCAAAAACCTATTATTATACCCATGGATTTAACATTCATCAATCCATATGAAATGAACAACATATTGCTTGGCAATGGAGCTAATGCGAATAACAAAGTCCCAAATAGATAGCCATATCTTGTTTTTTCCAAATATTTCTTCAAACTTTCTAAGCTATTTTTTCTACGATTATTTATTGTCTTTCTTCCTAACGTACTTACTTGTAATAATACTAGACGTCCTGCTATTGCAGCAGTCGCGCCAATTGCTGCTAATAAAAATGGGTTAAGCTGGTCATTTAATGAATATGCTGAAACAACTACCATCCAGGTTGGCGGTGTTAAAATTGGTATTATGCTTAATACAAATATTACAAGAAATACAAACAGATATGTATATTCGGATAACAAAGTAATTAAATAATCGTATACGAGTAGTTCCAAATATACTTCTAAACATTTGGTATCGTTTGAGTATTTTATTTTTATCTATTCATTTAATGATGTTTGAATTTTAATTTAGTATATTTTGATATTTGTATTTAATTGGTATTGATTAAAATAAATAATTAGTTGTCCTTGAAAATGATGAAAACAATTAAGTATTTTAAAAGAAACAGTAACTGTAATTATGTTAGTGTAACATCATTAGTATTATAAAAATCATGTAAAAATTAACCTTGATAATCAATAAAACTCAAATAAAATAAGATTACAATTGACTCAAGCAAACATGATATTTGAAAAATCTATGTAAAATTGAGAGTAGCACATAATAAACAAGTAAAATATATGACTATGATTATAAAATTAAGAGACTTGCAATGAATATGAAAATACCAGAAAATCAATATTACGGTCTAATTTAAAAATAAATGACTTTGGCTAAAGAAAAAAATTTGATAACAAAAGTAGCAAAAACGAACTTTCCCATTCATAGTCTAATAGCCCAAAGATGGAGTGCAAGAGCATTTTCAACTAAATCCGTTGAAAAATCGAAATTACTTTCAATACTAGAAGCTGCAAGGTGGGCCCCATCATCAAGAAATGAACAGCCATGGCGTTACATAGTATTTACTAACGATAATACAGAAAAACTTGATATAGCAAGATCTGTCTTGTTAGAAATAAACAACTATGCTAAACTAGCGCCGATTTTAATTTGTGCTATAACAAAGAAATATTATTCTGATAATGGAATTTATAATAAACTTCATTTTCACGATTTAGGAGCCGCAAATGAAAATATGTTTCTTGAGTCATTCAATCAAGGATTAATTATGCATGAGATGGGTGGATTTGATCGAGAAAAAGCTAGAAAAGTTTTCAGCATTCCTGATGATTTTGAAATTGGTGTAATGATAGCAATAGGTTATCAAGATTCTCATGATATTCTTCCTGAAAGATATAGAGAAAAAGCATTTTCTCCTCGAGAAAGAAAATCATTATCGGAAATTGCATTCTTCGAACAACTAGGTAATGCAATAATATAGTGTATAGTCTATCATTAAATTAAGTAAAGTTATAAATCACTATATGCCCATCATAATTTTTAACCAGTAGTTTCATTTATTTGGTCAAAATAACGATTTTTGTTTCAGTAATCATATATATTCTGACAATATATAACATTAAAATATTTTCATACCGTCTTCAAAAAAAGAATCCAATTAAATTCAGTCGATACTTAACAAAAGCCACAGCAATTTATCTCTGATCTAGTAGTATCATAAATATTGATGATATTGGAATTATCTTTAATCTTAATAAATAATATTTCCCTATTTAAATCGGATTAGTCCATATGTATGCATCTCAAAAAGCAAGAATACTGATAATAGATGATGATAATGATATCAACAACTTGTTTAAAATATATTTAGAACATGATGGTTTTCTGGTTGATTCTTTTATAGATCCAGTAGATGCTTTATATTATTTTAAGAAAGATCAATACGATTTAATTTTACTTGATTTAAAAATGCCTCATCTAGATGGTATTGCTATGTTCTATGCATTAAAAAACAGAGATGATAAAGCAATTATCTGTTTAACTACGGCTAATATTCAATATTTGGAAGATCTAAAAGAAAAAATTCCAAATATTGAAAAATACGTAATCTACAAACCAGTATTGTTAAGAAATCTTAAAGATAAAATAAATGAACTAGTTTTAGAAAAAAATAGCAATGCTGTTAATAACTATATGTTATAGAAAAATAGAGGTTGAATTATTATTTAAATTAATTTAGATTTCTATATAATGTCACATATAAATATAATATAAAACACTGAAATCTATCAATACTCAAAGTATCTTTAATAATTTTGAATAACGGAAGAACATAAGTTACATCTTTTACTTTCATCTAAATAGTTATATAAAAGAGTTACTAAATTTTATAAAGGTCTTTTAATGGGAGAAGAAAAAGAAAATAGAAATTACGAAAGAGATATTGACAATCCTCCTACCAAGAATATTCCTAATAAATCACAAAAAGAAAAATCAAAGATTAAGAAGAGCAATAATCAAAATGAAGAGAAAATTAAAGAAAAAATAATAGAACGAATGGTTGATGAGAGAAAGTTTAATACAAATAGTAAGACAAAAGACAGGGATAAGAATGAGAATGGCTATCAATCTACTGTTGAAAATAAAACTATTTATGATTTACAAACGTTATTAACACAAAGACAAGATAGACTTTGGAATGTCTTATATCAGCGTTATCAATATAATACATCAATAAAGAGAGGACAAGACTTTCTTCTCAATCATATTGATTCAAAACTTTCTCTGGTCGTAATGTATGCCGATTTAGTAGGCTCGACAAAAATGAGTATGGCTTATCCAGTAGAACGAATGGCGAAAATAATTAAAGCATTTTCGCATGAACTGTCTTCTGTTGTGGATAGCTATAATGGTTTTGTATTAAAATACGTTGGAGATGCTGTCATTGCATTCTTTCCAAGTGGTTTTAACAAGTATCTATCCTGTGATACTGCATTTCAATGCGGAAATTCAATGATTAACGTGATAGAAAATGGTATCAATCCTATTTTGGAAAAAGATAAAGATAATTATCCAAAACTAGCTGTTAAAATAGGAATAGATGAAGGTGAGAATCTTGCTATTCAATATGGATTCGATAAAAGCGCTCCTATGGATCTAATAGGATATCCTATGAATGTAGCAGCTAAAATCACCTCTCTAACTGGACCTAATAAAATATCAGTTGGAAATAATGTATATAGACTTCTTCATCCAACCATACAATCAGAATTTTATGAAATGAAGACAAAAGAAACCGAATGGAAATATATCGATCTCGAAAATAATTTACTATACAAAGTTTATACAACTAAATAATATTGAGTAGATAGTTAGAACAACTTAAGAGACATGTTTTATCGGCTGTGTTAAGTTAAGGAAATAGATTTAAACACTATATACATTTTCACTGTAAAAGAGCTTGATTGAAAGGATAATACAATATTCTAATGATAGAACTGAGTGTTTTGATGATTATTTTCCTTGCAGGAAAAATGATGATTGCAATATTGATCATGTGTATAATTGGATAGAACTATTTGTATCAATGGACAATAATATGATAGTAACAAAGAATAATATTCTTCTAATAAAGGAGGATTAATCCCTTAAGTTAACAGAACCATCAATCCTAACCTAAATTTAATTTTTCAAAATTTCCGGATACCGATGGATTTAAACTTTATCTACAAAATATATAAAATAGTACTATTAGAGTGTTTGACTGATGCAATAACCGTTCCTTTTAAATACTAAATTGTTGAATGTTAAGTATAGTGACCAATAGTTATCAAGTACTAAGTAAAATAGCCTGAGCTAAAAAATTTATTATTATGCATCCAGAGTATACTAGAAAATTAAAACATATGTCAAATAAATAGAACCAAATTCGATCCTGTTAACTAAAGACTATTTTATCTTCAATTTTGAATAGATTTGTATTTTTGATTCTCGTATTATGTATATTTCCACTACAGAACTATTGAGAGGTTCAATACAGATCCACAATCAGAAATGTTGACTATCAATTTGTATTATAGTTTCCTCTACGTTTGAAAATCGCCTTTTCTGCAAATCTCTCAATTCAGTTCTATACAAATACATGGCTTCTCTGATTCTCATCACTAAAGATTACTAATGATTTAGATATATTACTTAGACAAGCCAAGAAAGACAAATACAAAGATACATGATTACAATAAAAGTGGATGTTCTGTTTCTTGCAAATCTAATTTGGATGTTAAAATAGAAATAGAACATTCACAGCTATAGATTTATCGTTAACTTAACAGAACCGTTTTATCATTAATCTTTTAAATATTCATCTTCTTTTGCTAATCTAACAAATTATTCAATAATAAAATTATATCTAGTTAGAAATGTTTATTAATTATGTATTTATCTTGATTTAGATTAAAGCTCGAATTAATTTCTAATTTCTAAATTAAAGTAACAATTAATATAGAATTTTAATTATATGTACATATCGTTAGAGTGATAGATATGAACAATTTTTATTTTTTTTAATTGTGCATTTAACAATTTGTTCAATACTATGTTTGTAATGTCAATTGATAAAAGAGATATTAAGAAATAATTCTAATAATTTTAAATTTACTGTTCTAAATTCTTGGATAATTGATAGATCTTACCATTTTTTGATTGTCCATCAACTATATAGATATTACCGTTGTACGGATTTATTTCTATATCAGTAATTGTTCCAAAATTTCTTCCAAAGGTAACAGAGTCTAATTCTTCATCAATATTTGCCATCTTATCCACCAACTGTTCAGATGACAAATCTAATCCTGTCCTTGTTTCATTTAAATTAAAATGAAATATTCGTCCTTGTTTTACTGATCCTACTAATAAATCATTTTCGTATTCTTCACCAAAATTTTTTGAATTGATAAATGTGATTGCTGTTGGAGCTATAGTGTCTACCCAAGTAAATACTGGATCATAATATGTACCTTTTTCATTAAGCAAAGTTAACTTATTTTTATCAAAAATTTTATTTTTAAAATTTTCATATTCTGAAGATAATCCCAATACTTGTCTCCAACCACCATTGAATCCTGGTAATATTACATTAATTTCATCTCCGTAGTTAGATCCATTTTCTGTCTCCCATAAAATACCAGTTACTGGGTCAAGACTAATTCCAAAGCTATTCCGAATTCCATATCCATAATAAAAATTCAAAATGTCAGAATCTTCTAATGGAAAACTATTGTCTTCTTGAACTTGATCACCATCTACTGATATCCGCAATACTCCACCTCTTCCATCAGGGATTTGACTATTTTCAATATTTTGGGCAAGAGTCATGTATTCTGGATTTGCTTCGCGATTAAGATCGCCTACTACAAGATACAAATTATTGTCTGGACCTAGTTCCAAAACCCCACCATTGTGTGATGGTCCAGGTAGAAAAGGCAGATCTAATAAAAGTTTAGGATTAACTAGTTTGCCATCAACAAAGTCATATTTGTATAATCTGTTTCCCAAAATATTGCCATTATCTATATCTTTTGTTTCAGTATAAAATAAGAACACTTTAATTTCATTATTCAGGCTATTCCCTTGAAGTTTCTCATTATTTAAGTTATTAAGATCATTTTCATTCAAAATGGCTATACCTAGTAATCCACGTTCACTTTCCGAAGCAACATTTAAGTCTAAAACGGGATCCTTCATTATCTCATTGTTAACTATCATTTTCACTTGACCAGTATTTTTCTCAATTACTAACATATCATTTTCATCTAGAAAATCTATTCCAGTTGGAAAATTTAGGTTCTCTGTAAATAGAGTTATTTTTATATTTTTATCATAAACTAATGGCTGCTCTTTTTCTTTTCCTAATGCATTATCTAAATCATAAATAAATAGATTATAAATAGTAAAAATTAAGACAGTATATATAGAAAAACTGATCAAATTATTTTTGCTAATAGAAAAAACAGTTTTCTTGTCTAATGGCTTAAAGATCATTTTTGATATAATTCTATATATGTATTTATTAAAGTTCAGGTGCAATCTTCGAAATAATTAAATTATATTTTATTGACTTTATGTAGTTTAATTAATCGTTTTGCATTTGAATATATATATTCTAGAAAAATATTGTAAAACAATAAATCATACAACTGTAGAAAAAAATACAATTCTATTAAAGATGCTATTTTAGTTAATGGTAGCTTTATATTTTATAAAGACTATGTTATATAGAAGAAAAAATATGGAGTCTTCATTAATAAGAAAAAGTAATAATACAGACATTAGCATAGGACTTCCTGAAGATGCTCTTAACGGCGTAATTCAAATTCTAAATAAAATACTTTGCGATGAATATATTCTTTATACCAAGACTAGAAATTACCACTGGAACGTAGTAGGAGCTCATTTTCATGATAGACATCAATTCTTTCAGGAACAATATGAAATTCTTGATGAAATTATTGACGAGGTAGCAGAGAGAACACGTAGTCTTAATGGAAAGTCTTTAGGAACTCTTCAGGAATTTTTAGAACATAATAGACTAAAAGAATCACCAGGGGATTATCCAGATGATATTGGAATGTTATCTAATCTCTTGTCAGATCATGAACAAATAATTAAAATATTAAGAAAAAATGCAGATGAATGTGATGAAACTTATCATGATATGGGAACAAATGATTTTATAATAGGTATTATGGAAAAACATGAAAAAATGGCTTGGATGTTAAGAGCTCATCTTGACAAAAGTTAATTTTTATTTTTTTAAATATTCTTCTGATATAATGATTATCTCTGCAATATACTTAGTACCATAAATCTTAAGTAGGAAAATATATATCATAATAAATATATTGAAAAAAGTCCCAGTTTTATCTTTATAAATAATTTTATTGATTGTTGCGTTTAACTATTTTACTTGTAATATAAATAATAATATATTTATTATGTAACCAGTATTATAAATCATACATTGCTTATGAATTTTTTTATGTGTGTATAGTCATTTACTGTAATTTCATAATTTTGCATAATTCAATTAGCAAAAATTTTTGTTATATTATATCTAATATAAAAAATGTTATAAAATAATGGATTATCATTGAATTACTAATTTTAATTCATATTATTAAGCAAATTTAGAAAAAAGTAATTTGTTACAATATATAGACTCATGTAAAATCTGTCTTAATTTTATTTCTAAATACTCAATTCTATAATTAAATTAGTCAATTATTCTAGGTCATTCTATCAATATAAAATTGTGATATTTGCTATACTATATTTCACAATTATGCCTTTATTTTCAACTATATTTATTACATTAGGTAACTGAAGCAAATTAATACAGTTTTAAATTCAAATTTCAATTAGATTAAAAATCATCAGTATTTGAGTACTAAATCTGCAAATATAAACTTAATAGTTATTTCTATATTATTTTCTTTCTCTTTTTACGGTCAATTAATTTAAATATTATATTGCGAATACGATAATTAAAAATGTATATTAAATAAATTACAAAATAAATTGTAGCAAATTAAAATAAAAAAAGGATATCATTGGCCAGTCATATTGTGCTGACGCATTTCGAATGATGGAGTGGATGGGGTATAATATTCGTGTGTTGAGATTACTATCGAATGAGGGCCTTCTAGTTTTATTGAATCGTCACCAACATATTTTATTACTATATCACTTACAGGGTCACCAAACCCAAATTGACCGTGATATACACACATCTTACCAGGGCTTGACATAGGTCCTACATATCCAAGAGGCATAACAAACATATCAGGAGCACGTCCAACAAGAATGTCAAAAAGTGCATCGTTCGGATTTTTAGGATCGCAGGGTAAATTAGCTGCTAAATGTCCTTTAGAGGCAAATGGAGTTGAATCATATAAAAAAATGAATTCTCCTTGAGTAAGATTAATTCCATTTAATAAAATATTCTGAGCCGAAGTGCTGATATCACCTTTATGGACGTAGTCTAGACTTTTAGCAATTAAATCGTCTAGTTGTTTTTGATCAGTTGGCAATTCTTGAGCGAAAATGGAGAAATGTTGTACACTGAGTACGCTTATTAAGGCTATAATTACTATTGAACCAAATATGATATTTCTCATCATCTATCATAATAATTTTATATATATAAATAGTAATAATATTTTTTATACATGAATACTAATAGAGTTTAATTAATTATTATGTCATTATCTTACCTTTTGTTTTCTCTAAAGTTTTTCAAAATAGTGTATATGAAAATTATTGATAAAATAATAAGTTTTTGTGATGATGATAAATATGTCTACCAATAGGTTGATAGCACGATATTTTGTTTATGAAGTTATTTTTATTATGATATTTTTATTGAATCCAGAATTTTTTCTGCTACGGGTAAATACGTCATAAAAGCATTGGCCTCAGCGGTATATTTATATACTAACACAGTGTCATGGTTCTTGTCAATCGTATATAAAGTCAACATGCCATAACTGTTGCCTAAAGATGAAGAATATCTAGATAAAATTCCAGATGCCTGATTTTCATTTATTAAATATTTATCCGAATGTTTTTCGACTGTTTGGTATTTTGGAAAATTTATTTTTCCATATTCTTCAAAATTATCTACTAATGCGTTGGGGTAAGAAGAATAATCTTTGAATACAGGTAAGCCATTTCTATTACTAATATCTTTAATAGGTATTGTATCAACAGTAATTTTTACATTGGCGTTACCATTCTCCATATGTAGTATAGCAATATCATATTTGTCATAATAGCTATCCCTATAATGAATGTCTTTATATGATAAATTACTGCTATTTTTATTTTCTTCTATTATTTTCCAGAATTCGTAAGATGGATACTGTAATTTAAAAATATTTTGGGGATCAATCCAATCAATCCATTTCATATCTTCCAATGGTATATAATGAATGGGAATTGTAATACCCATAGAAATAAGAAAAACAAAAACAAAGTTTAATTGTATTTTTCCCAATCTTGCACTATCTACAGATTCTTTATCACTTTTAAAGTAATCTAACAATTAAAATGTATATTCATCAAATATTCATCAAATAATCTGTTCGTCTTCAGGAAAAATATTTAATAATTCTAATCATATTTCTTTATTAGTTATTTTCTAATCTTGTAGATAAAGGAATATAATTAATTAAAGACACGGTTATTTAATGTCATAATAGATTTTTCGGCGCCGAAAAATTTACTAATGTTATTTTTCATACTCTGAGGACTATAGACTCGTTTTATCAGTTGTGAGAAGACCATTTATAATAAAATTCGTAAATTCCAATTTTCTAATTGACCATAAAATTTTTTACTTCTAAAACAATATCTTAAATATAATCAATAAAATAGGTTCCATAGTGGTTTTCCACGATTACATTATGAATTATTGTTATTATAATTTCAATTAAATGAAACTCTATTTATTATTTATAAATCTAAACAGTAACGATGATCTTACAACTACTATTGAAGAAGACTCAATAATTAAATAGTATTCAAATGTTCGCATTAATTTTTGATATTACACGGTATTAACAAGAATCTTAATATCTCCATCTTATCTCAATCTCAAACATTATTTTATATGAATATTCTATATTTGAAATAGAAACGAGATTAGTAGTATTAATAAACTGGTTATATTATCTCATATTTTAGATCATTATCCATAGAAGTGTATTACCTTGAAACCAAGAGTACGACTAAGTGAAAAAAATTCTCTCAAAGAGTATTATAGTTGGGAAGAAGTAGAATCACTAACAAAAATTCTTGCCCAGAAAATAAGAAAATCAACAAAAATAAGGTATGATACTATTCTAAGTATTACAAATGGAGGTATTATTCCCGCCAGACTGATGGCACGAGAATTAGGTATTAATTTTATACAATTCATACCAATAAGAAATAAAAAATTATACAAACGTGAAATGCCTTTATTGACGAAATACAAGAAATATCTAATAATCGATGAAATATATGATACTGGGGATACATTTTACAAAGTGTTTGATGCTGTAAGAATGTTCAATTGTGATTTTGCTTTTCTTATAGGCAGGTACAAAGACAATATTAATAACGATACCAGAATAATATATGTTGGAAAGATACTTAATCATAATAATTGGATTGTTTTTCCATGGGAATGACAACTAACATTAAACATTATAGTAATTTTTATAATGTTTATAATATATAGTATTAAATTTAATTGTTGTCTATATTAAACTCGAGCTTTATCATAAAAAATAGACATATAAATAGTCATTTTATTATGCTGAATCACTATTACTGACAATAAGATATTAAACTTAAAGGTTACTACATCCTATTGCTGGATTAGTGTCTAACAAGAGTATCGAATAGGTGATCCCAACTCATACAATTGTTAATAAAACATGTCTAAATCTAGGACCAGATATAATAAATAAACTACACATTTATGTTACTTCTATTTTAGTTTTTATCTATTAATTATTCATTAAAACTTATGGATAAGGTTTAAAAGAGATTGATAAATTTGAGTTTACAGATCTTTTTGGTAACATAAATAGATATACTACTAAAAATTAAATTTTTCCATATGTAGGATTTATTCATGATTTTTATCAATTTTTATATTTTTTCGAGTATTAGAAATGTGAAATATATTATACCAGATTAAAGCTCCCGACATCAGAATAAAATCAGTTACATAGAATAATTCCCAAAACCAAAAATTTTCTGAATTACCAGTTACGAAATCATTAACGTATCCATCATCCGCTATTGAATTTATTAATAATGATAATGAGGATAGAAACCATGGTATATTATGCTCAAAATCTTTACGCAAGGTTATTAGTATCAGTGAAGAAGGTATAATTAATAAAAAATCTAAAATAGGATACAAAAGAGTTACTATTATAGATAAATAATTGTCTTCTATATTGTAATCATAAGAGAGAAGATTCATTATATTATAACTAATAAAGAGTGTTGTAATAATTGATACTAAAATAACAACTTTTGATTTTATTTTAATGGTTAAATAATGTAAAGTTATAAATAGATGTAAAGCAAGAAATCCATAGCCTGTAAACCATAAAAAATCTGTAATATTTACAAGTCTTTGTTCTTTTATTCCTGCTGAATAGTTATAAAATAGTATAAAATCAGCAGAAAACCAAAATATAATACCGAGTGTTAAAAATAGATAAGACTTACCATGATGCCCATGAAATCCATATCTGAAGATAGCAATAATACCTAAAACTGAAGCTATAGCTGCAGTTATGTTTAATGTCAAAAGAGATAGATAATGCTTGATATGTGCTTCTGAAAATATAATAATTGCATTTGCAGCGATTGTGACTAGAATAATTGATAATACAAAAAACTTTAATGATGATCTGTATTTAGTTTTATTTTCTATTGGCAATGGTTATTGATTAACTACAACATATTTTCTAGATTTTAATGATTCGTTTGT
>JALDXL010000017.1:0-21183 GCA_032155045.1 Nitrososphaerales archaeon | reverse complement strand
AGGTCAAAAGTCTATATTTTTGATAGAAGAATTCATCATGGCGAAATTGGAGTAATGTTGCTTGGGATATTATTTATGGGAAAGATTCCGCCTTTATTGATTTCATTTATTATTGGAATGGGAATAGGATTTATTAACGATGATCAGAAGGATATTAAAAAGTGGTTTATGTTTAAAAAAAAATAAATACATGAATTATAAAATTCGATAAGTTAAATAATTCCAAAAATTTACCTACATTTAATTTCGTAATTCACATTAAACATTGTTAAAATGTTATCTAGATTCTCATCAGAGGAAAATCGACAAATTGTGACCCATTCGTTATTCTTTCTTGCTTCTATCTTGCATTCTTTTCTATCTGAATATTTAAAGTCGATATCAAAATTATATCTTAATTTTCTTTCTAATTGGTTGATAATATTTTCAGAAGATGTAATAAAAATTTTTTTCATATATATCTTTTCTTATTTTTCATATATTATCTTTTCTTGCAGGGGTTAAAACCTAAGTTATAAAATGACCGTAGTATGTATCTTATTATTATTCTATTTCCTGAAGTTAAAGGTCATTTCTTTCAATAAATTAAATTTAACGCAAATTCTTATGTCTTCTATAATCAATTTCCTTCTGTTTTTCTTCTTTCATATGATGTAATCTATCTTTCTCGTTTAAAAACTGTTTACCACATTTATTACATTTTCGTACAACATGTTTATGAATTTCCTTGGTGTGTTTTAACAAATCCTCATAGGTTTTAAATTTTTGATTACAACTTGTGCAATTGTTTTTTTTTTGAAGTAAGAACTTTAACATCCAATATTAGTTAACAAAACTACTATTAAAATTCACCGATTTCATAAAACATTAAATAAAAATTATATATTTATTATAATTAATAGATATAATATGTTATTATTTATAAAAATTATATATATAATTGTTCAATATAATCTTAACATACATTAATCAAAACTTGAAGTTCGTGTTTCGTAGTGATTTAATACAACTAAATTCAAAAAAATACAACAAATTATTACTGTTGTAGTATGTTAAATTTATGAAAAAAACCTGTTCTTTTTAGAAAAAGTATAAATGTTACAGAATCGGAAAAGATATATTTTAATTGAAAAGCCATAAAAATTTTAGGGAAAAGTTTTCTACTTATAAAAGTATTCTCACTTTAGTTCAAAGTATTTACCAAAATAAAGGAGAAATATTAAGGTTTTATATTGTAGGAGCAATAGGTTTATTTATTAATTATATAGTATCTTCTTATTTTTTTATCTTTCTCGATTTTGATCATATTCAATCTAGCATCTTGGGAATAATTGTATCTCTTTCCTCTAATTTCTTGTTAAATAAAATCTGGACATTTCAAGATAATAATATGAACATTAAGGTTATTTTAAAGCAATATGTAAAATATTTTATTTTTAATTCTGTTGGAGTTGTGATACAATTATCAATAGTATTTGGACTAGGAAAAACAAACATCGATTATGGAATAATAATATTAATCGCAATATCAATAGCATCTATCCTTAATTATATAGTTAATAAAAAATTTATCTTTAAAAATAAAAAAGAAATTTTAAATTTGAAAAATAAATTTTGGAATTAATATTTAGGTTCAATATTATTTATTAACTAATTCATTATAATCAAAATTAATTTAGTATAAAAAATGTTCTAACTATCAAATTTATTTAAATACAAGAATAGCCAATTTATTGAACTTTTATATATAATAATATAATTAATAATCAGATTTATATTGAATCTAATAACTTAACTATATTAGCTTCAATTTATTTCATTCATTTCCTCTAATTTTATGAGGTGAAGTTAAAGTATGGCCTATCACAGTTCTATATAAAATTAGATTCTACAAAATTTGGAAATATAGCATTTATTTATATATTATAATAAACGAAAAAATGATATGCTTAATCTGAATAGTTTAAATTATTTATTTATTATATATAATGAATTAGTCACATACAATTCGCTAATTTATGTGGGATATTTATCCATTAGATTATAGAAGTTATTTACCATTTGTATTTAATAAATTATACCATAATGAATTTTTTTCCTATTATCATTCTACTTGTGAGATATTTTTTGAGTAAATCATTATTTTGAAATTATTTTTGCAATTAAAAATACAATACTAAGTCAATATCAATATGATCCAAATATATGTATTAGATTTAAGAATTATTTTAGAAAATGTTAAAAAATTCACCAAATAATAGCTGGAGAATTCTTGATTCAAAAAAAAATGTTTATTCAAATGAATATATTCAATTATATGAAGATTTATTAAATATTAATGGAACAAACAAAGTTTACATAAGAGGAAAAAGGAAAAATTATTCTACAGTCGTTCCATTTCTATCTGATAAAGAAATATTAGTCATTAAGAGTTACAGACATTTAGTCGATTCAATCCAATTCGAAATTCCTTCTGGATATATAGAAGCTGGTGAATCTCCTATTGAAGCTGCTAAAAGAGAATTTAACGAAGAAACCGGTTATATTACTAATAATATTGTATTTGTAGGAGAATATACACTTGATTATTCTATGTTTGAACAAAAAGGGTACATTTTTGCAGCATACGATCTGGTAAAGAAAAATAAACAAAATTTAGGTATAATGGAGTCAATAAAAATAGAATCATTGACTATTGAGGAATTGAAAAATATGCTATTTAGTGGACAAATATTAAATGCTGCTTCTATAGTAGCATTATATAAGTCACTCGATTTTCATGAAAAATATTTAAAAGAAAAAGAAAATGGTATTAATATTTGATATCTTTTAAGACTTTTTCAAAAATGTCTAAACCTTTCGAAATTTCTTGTTTTGTAATGATAAGCGGTGGTAGAATTCGAATAGTTTTGGTACCAGAAGGGATTACCAATAGTTTTCTTTTAAATAATTCTTTAATTATTTTGTTTCTATACCTATGTGAATGAAATTCAACACCTAGCATTAATCCTATACCTCTGACATCTATTATTGTATCGTGAAATTCTTTTAATTCTAATAGGTATTTTTTTAAAAAATTCCCATTTTTATTTATTTTCGGAAATAATTTATCCCTAGTTATTATCTCAATTATTTTAGTACCAATAGCCATATCTATCCTACTACCGCCTCCCCAAGTACTGGATAATACTCCTTGTTGATTGGGATCAAATTTTTTATTAAAAACGACAGCTCCTACTTGAAGTGCTTTCGCAATAGAAATAATGTCTGGACTGACTTTATAATGTTGATATGCCCACCATTTCCCCGTTCTTGCTAATCCAGTTTGCACCTCGTCAATAATAAGGGGTATATTGAATTTTTTAGAGATAAGGTTAAGATTGCTAGCAAATTTTTTACTTGCAACATTTATTCCACCTTCTCCTTGAATTAATTCTATGATTATAAAAGAAATCTTGTATTCTTTTGCTAATTTTTCGATTGAATCTATTTCGGGATCGTTATCAGAAGTACAGAATTTTATTCGTTTTGCCGAAAATTCTGGAAAATTAGTTTTTTGTACTTCCTTACTGAATGTAAAGGAAAGTGCACCTAAAGTTCTACCATGAAAAGCATTAAAACAAGATATTCCTGGTAAAGGACCATTCTTCCTATATGCAAGTTTAATTGCATTCTCTACTGCTTCTGCTCCGCTATTTATAAAAAATATTTTAGAATCGGGAATTGTTATTTTAAGTAATTTTTCAGCTAAAGTAATATGTTCCTCACAGTAAAAATCTTGTCCCGCTATCTTGTGGATACCCAAGGCTCCGAAATTTTTGATAATTTCTTTAATTTCAGGATGACCATACCCCAAAGGACAAGAAGAAATATTAGAAGTGAAATCAAGATAACGTTCTCCATCTATATCCTCAATATAACATCCTTGTCCATCTTTAATAACTAAAGGATAAACAAATGTTGAATTATAAGCGAGTTTCCTCATTTTCTTAAGAATTATTATAGATTCTTTATTCTTCGTATATCTAGTGGAATATTTTTTATGAATCCTATTCACTAAATTTCTTTATCGTTATTGATAATAAATTGTTTAATAATTAGATATTCGTTATAAATAAGCATGGAGTTTATAAATGAGCTAACCTATGAAAATTATTTAAAAAATAATAAAAGAAACATATTTCATAAAAAGTTTGATGATGCTATTATAAGTGTGAAAAAAAGCTTTGGTGATATAAATTACCCTATAATTATAGATAACAAAAAAATATATACTAAAACTAACTATAAACATACTTCTCCTATTGATAACCGAATAATCATTGGATATGTTTCTAAAATAACAGACAAACTTATAAACAAAGCAATAGATTCTTCCTATCAATCATTCATAAATTGGAGCAAATCAGATTATCATGATAGAATCAAGATCCTCAGGAAGGCTGCAAATATTATGAAGACTAGGAAATTTCAACTAGCAGCATTATTAACTTTTGAGAATGGAAAAAATAGATATGAATCCATCGCAGATATCGATGAGGCTATAGATTTTGTAAATTACTATTGTAGTGATATGATAAATAATAATGGTTACATTACAAATAATATTGAAAAGACAAAGGGTGAAAAAAACCTTAGTTTTATGAAACCCTATGGTGTGTGGGGCATTATTTCTCCATTTAATTTTCCTGCTGCAATTTTGGTAGGAATGAGTATTGGGGCTATCATTTCAGGAAATACAGCAGTTATAAAACCAGCGAGTAATACTCCAATTATTGGTTTTAAGATAGCTGAAATCTTTATAGAGGCTGGGATTCCTCCAGGGGTTTTAAATTATGTTATTGGAGATTCTGATAATATAGGAAAAGTCATTATTAACAATAAAAAGATTTCTGGAATTGTTTTTACAGGATCAAAAGACGTTGGATTTAACATTTTTAAGAAATCTTCTACAGTTAAACCTAGACCAATAATTGCAGAGTTAGGAGGTAAGAATCCTACGATCGTTACCGAAACTGCGGATTTGGATAAAGCTGCAGAAGGAGTGAGTAAGGCAGCTTTTTCTTATGGAGGACAAAAATGCAGTGCTTGTTCGAGGGTATACGTTCAAAAGAATAAAAAAAATACTTTCATAGAAAAGTTGAAATTAAAAGTTATGAAAATAAACATAGATAATCCTAAAAATATAAATTCAGATCTGGGACCTGTCATTAACTCAACAGCACTGAGAAATTTTAAAAAATATATTAATATTGCAGAAATGGACGGGCAAATTCTTTACGGTGGAAGAATAATAGACAAAGGTGATTTAAAATATGGAAATTATGTCATGCCTACCATAGTAAGTGATCTACCAGAGGAAAACATTCTGTTAAAAAAAGAATTATTTTTGCCAATTCTATGTATAGACGAATATGATTCATTTGAAGAAGCTTTATCAAAATGTAATAATTCCGAGTATGGATTAACAGCAGGAATTTATTCAAATGATAAAAAAGAAATAAATGAATTTATTAATAACATAGAAGCTGGTGTTGTCTATGTGAATAGACAAAAAAGTTCAACAACTGGAGCACTTGTTGGAAATCAATCTTTTGGAGGTTGGAAAAATTCTGGAATATCTGGAAAGGGAACTGGAGGAAAATACTATCTTACACAATTTATGAGAGAACAAAGCCAGACAATAATTCAAACAAATTAACTTTAAGATCAACTTTATTTAGAACGATAGAATTAGTGTAAATAATATTTATTAGTATCTGAGTCAAAAATTAATTCCAATTTGTTAAAATTTTAATATGATGTTAAAAGAAAAATATTTATAATAAACTTTTTTTTATTAAAATTCTAATAATTTATATTTATTTGTTTTTCGTATATATTGAAATACATATTATAACTAAAAAATTAGAGCATATTTTAAAAAAAAAACATTAATATATTGATCTTTGGATTCCAAAAATAATATATATTTTGAAATTTGCAATCCTATAAATTTGTTAAAAAAATACTAACAATCTACTTTTGATTATTGGTTGAAGCAATGTATTATGTCATAATTAGAAATAAATGTCTAATTTTTTTTAAAATAACTATCTATGGATCACTTACCTAATAGTTTTTATATTTTAACTTACGTGATGTATTATTTCATTTTTTCTTTATACTGTCATATTAATCAAATTCATAATTATAATTATAATAGTAATTAATATCAGCCGTAATTCTTCTATTTTGGAAATAATTTGTACAAGTATTTGTTAGTGATTCTTTTGGAAACTTTTTACATACTTTTATTTCTTTATCTGGTTTTTCTTGTTATTTTAGTTACAAATATTTATTTTAAATCATGCAGTATATATTAATGAATTAATAAGAACTATATATGAATATTAAAAGACCACTTGGGATAACAATAATTTCAATTTTAATAATTCTCAATGGTTCTTTCCTCTTTCTAGCCGGCATACTTACTTTTATTCTAACCTCAAATTTTCCTTCTACGCTAGATCCATCAAATTCAATCCCCTTTACGTTTGATTCGAATATTACAAGCTTTGAACTAGATGATTCAAATCTATTAAATAATCTTAAAAATTTTATTTATTTTATAGCTGGAATAATAATTATATTTTCTCTAATACATTTTCTCATATCGTATGGTTTATTAAAAGCCAAGTCGTGGGCCCGTACAACTACTATAATCATTTCTGTGATATCAATTGTTACAAATATTATAATAATTCTCATTATGGCAATGGTATCAAGCATTAATCCATCAATTAGTAATGGACAGTCAATTTTAGGAGGGCCAATTCTGACTATAGTAATAAATGCCATAATTGTCTATTATCTCTTTAGAAAGGAAATCCAAGATTACTTCCATCACATAAATGGAAAATCGTCTTATTCTTCATCTCTTGATGACTTAAGATAGCCAAGTTATTATTTCATGTTTTTTATTTCATGTTTTTTCTAATTCCAATTGAACTATTTCTTTTACTTTTTGATCAATTCTTAAGACAATTTGTTGAATTTCGTTTGTATCCAAATGTGTTAATTGATTTAAAAAATCTTTTTCCCATAAATTCTTCGCAACTTGTTTATCTAAGCTAGAATCAGATCTATATCTATTTCTGAGAGCTATATGAGAAAAATCGCCTTTCAACGCTCCATGAAAATGCCAAACAAATGGTGGAATACTAACTACATCTCCTTCATTTAGAATTGTAGTGTTCATTTCAGCAAATAAATTCTCAACAATATCACCTTTAACTAAACATACGATCCCTTTTCCCTTAGTTCCTATTAGGATTTGTTCGCTTTCATGATAATGTAATGTGGTTAAAGCACCATTTTTGAACGATACATGATATAGCTCATGCTCAATTGAATTACTTTGATTTAGTACCTCAACCATAACAACTTCTCCTCTAAAATATTCTTTATTGATCTCTTTTGTGGGTGAAAAAAAAATATTTTCCTTAAACAATTAGAATGAAGTTAATTTTTAAATATATATTTTTAATGATAATATTTATAATTTAGATAAAATATTTTGTTTTAAAAGGACCTTACTTTATCTATTTTAAACTTTATTCGTTCAGCAAGATAATTATTGAAATAACAGTTTTAAATTTAACCTTAAAAACTATTTTTTATTTTAAAATTTTAGAATCATATGAATTTTAATATTATATTATTAAAATTCAGACTAAAATCATTTTATTATCTATAGTGCTATGATTTTAGTTTCACATACTGAAGATATGATAAATTTATAAACTATCACAAATGATTCATTATTAAACTGAAAATTATATTCAACTAAATAATTTCTTTGATACTAGAACATTTAATATTGTCATTTTCTAATATTGATGTCTAGTTAAATTTAATTATGTATTTATTTTTATTTATTTTAATAGGATCTGTCTTTTGAATTTAAATTGTTCAAATTTTAATATCAAAATAATTGCTTCTGTCGAACATAGATTTATCCTCAAATAAGCAAAAATTTTAAATTTATTATTTTATTCGAACATTTTTGATTCCTTTTAAAATAATATTAATCTTAATCAATCATTCATAAAATCCTTTTTAATGATATAGAATAATAAAGTTGAAATAAAGAATGGCAATTAATCAAAACCTATGCGTTTTTCTAATGTTATGAATTTGAAGGAGGCTAATATAGTATTACTTGGAGTTCCTGACGAGTCGAAATCTAAAGCTTCTCGAAAAGGTACAAAAAATGGACCAAATCAATTTCGAAAAGCATTATTTTTATCTGAAAATTTTAAAAGATCAGGGCAACTAATACCAATTTGTCCTATGAAAGGAGATTTATTTACTAAAAAAGTTTTTGATTTAGGAAATATAAGACGTGATAAATTATATTTCGAAATAAGTAATATTATATCTCAAAAAAAAATTCCTATAATTATAGGTGGAGATCATTCAATTACTAATACTGCTTTAAAAGCAATTAAAACTGCTACAAAGGATAAAATTAATTTAATTTATTTTGATGCTCATCCGGACTTTGTTAAAACTACCAGAGACTACTATGGATCTGTAGTTAGTGATTCTCTTGAATATATCAATATTAAAAAAAGTATTTTTGTTGGAATTAGAGCATGTGAACAAGAAGAGCTCTCTAATATTACCAAATATGGAACAAAAATAATTGATCCTATTGATGTCCAAGAATATGGGGTACAAAAAACTCTAAAAAAAATTATCAAAACATGTATGAACGAAAGTCGTGATAATATCTATATTTCTATAGATCTAGATTGCTTAGACCCTGCGTTTGCACCTGGAGTATCAGTCCCAACCCCTTGCGGCTTAACCCCATCTGAATTAATTTTTTTTCTGAAAAAAATTGTAGGAAAAACCAAAATTATAGGATGTGATATAGTAGAATTATCGCCATCTTATGATATTAATAATATTACTGCTAATTTAGCTGCTCGTTTGTTTAAGGAAATATTAGGTTCTATTCTCGTAATATAACAATGAATCCTTAAATAAAACAAGTATAGACGAGAACAGGTAAACTATATTGAGAAAATAATAATGATGTTATTATGACTTGTTTATTGAAGTAAATAATAATATCAGAAGATAGCATATTATAAAGAAATACTCATTTAATAGTATCGTTAATATGCTCTATATTTAGTCCCAAGGGTTTCAGAGGCAATTTTTAATTCCAGTACTTCATTAGTTCCTTCATATATTGTTGTTGCGCGAGCGTCAAGGAAATGTCTTGCAACCCTTGAAGTTTTTTTATAACCTTCTGAGCCAAATACTTGGACAGATCTATTGGCTGTGTCAAATGAAACATTAGTGGCATGATATTTTGCAATTGCTGAAAGTCTATCACACTCATTTCGTAAATATTGATATCTTTTATTATTCCTATTTAGGTTAAATATCCAATCCTTATCTTTTGATTTCATATTTTCTAAATAATCTTGAAGAGATTGTCTAGTTGTCGCAGCTTTATACAAAAGCCATTTTGAGGTTTCTATGGCTACAACTATTTGGGAAATATGATATTGAATTAACTGTTTCTTTGCTAGTACTGAACCATGTTGTTTTCTGGTTTTTGAATATTTAATTATTTCATGTAAACAATCATTCATAACACCTATAGCTCCAGCTGCCACACTTAATCTCCCATCAATCAATGCGCTATATGCTATGCTTAAACCATTTCCCGGCAATCCTAATAGATTTTCCTTTGGAATTTTATAATTTTTGAATTCTATAATTGCATTTTTTACAGTCAACAATCCAATTTTATTTTTGATTTCAGTTTTCTTAATATCTGATGAGTTCATATCTATAATAAAGGCTGAAATTTTTTTATTATTGCCTTTTTCCTTGGCGTAG
Source organism: Nitrososphaerales archaeon (assembly GCA_032155045.1). Lineage (GTDB taxonomy): Archaea > Thermoproteota > Nitrososphaeria > Nitrososphaerales > Nitrososphaeraceae > TH1177. Next base: position 11,280 of record JALDXL010000017.1, on the reverse strand, counting down.
GTTGTAACTATTTTTGCAATTGTTCCGTTACCTATCCAATGTTTTTTTCCATTTATTACGAATTGATCTCCTTTCTCCTCATATTTAGTTTCAATTAAAGATGGATCACTTCCTGCCCCTGGTTCGGTCAAGTCAAAAGCCATTACGTCTTTTCCATTTGTTGTATTTTGAAGAAATTTTTTTTTTTGTTCATCAGTCCCCCAATTTTGTAATACCATCTGACCGATAGATGTATGGCAAGAAAAAAAAGTTCTCATAGAGCTTCCTTCTTCGCCAATTCTTTCAAGAGAAAGCAAATAACTTAAAATGTCAAATCCTAATCCGCCATATTCTTTGGAGATAGGGCAACCCAACATTCCTATCCTATTAAAGAAAGGAATAACTTTTGTATTAAAAGATTCATTTAGATAATTTTCTTCTTCATCTTTCCTAAGTAGTTTACAAATATTACCTACCTTGTTTAAAAATCTTTTTTGGTCTTGAGATAAATCAAAAAGCATTTCAGAAAGATTTGAAAAACAAGTTTTATAATTTGCCATAATAAAAAATAATTTATACTATATCTATAATAAAAGTGATCTATTTTTAAAAATAATATTTTAAATGGATTGCTTAAAAAATGTGAGTATTATTATAATTTTTATTTTATTTTATTGAAATAACCATAACAACAATTCATTATAATTTATTCAGAATTAAAAAGAAACATAGGTGCTTTCGATATAGACAACATAAAAAGAATTTAAAAAATTAGATTATATTGACAGAATTATTAGTTAGTTAAAGAAGAAATATACTTTGATGGCTAGTGAATCAATCGAGATTTAAATTCATCGATTTGATTATTTAAACTTCAAATATTAGGATTCATTAATTTATTCATTCTATGAAGTACTTTTTCATTATCTTTGGCATGTCTAGTTTCTTAATTTTCGAAAATTCATCTGGATGTTCGTTTTTTAAATGTCTTAAAGCGAATCTTATTTCTTTATGACATAATCTACACTTTGTTTTTCCAAACATAAATATTAAAATTAGGTAGAAATACTTAACTTTTGTTAGTATTATAAATTATTGTTCTTTTTGCTGTTTTATTTCACTAACAATTTTTTCTTGTTCATCGTATTTCCTTTGTTGTGGTAACATTATATATACACAAGCTCCACCACACATCGTACAGGGTACATTATTTCCTTGATGTTGACCTTGTCGAGTATGAATTCTCTCAGCTTCTTCAGGATTAATAGAAAGTTCTATTTGTCTTTGCCAATTCAAAGTTCTTCTTGCTTTTGTGATTTCTCTGTCCCATTGAATTGCTTTCTCTCTCATTTTAACTAGATCACCTGCATGGGCTGCGATTCTATAAGCTATTAGTCCTTCTTTAACATCTTCAACATTAGGCAATGCCAGGTGTTCAGCAGGAGTTAAGTAACACAAGAGATCAACTCCTTCTGATGCCGATATTGCAGCTCCTATAGCGCTGGCAATATGATCGTATCCAGCAGCTATATCCGTAACCAAAGGTCCCAACACGTAATAGGGAATATCTCCGATTAATGACTTTGCCAATCTTACATTTGCAGCCACTTCATTTAGAGGTACATGTCCAGGTCCTTCTATCATTACCTGAATATTTTTTTCATAAGCTCTTTTTGCTAATCTAGCCACATTTATCATTTCAGAAATTTGTAATTCATCATGAGAATCCAATATAGAACCAGGCCTTAGTGCATCTCCTAGGCTAAAGGTTACATCATATTTTTTTGCGATTTCACACATATAATCAAAATGTTCAAAGTATGGATTTTCCTTTTCATATTTTAACATCCATGCAGCTGTTATTGTCCCTCCTTTAGAAACAATACCTGCATGTCTTTTAACCTCTAAAATCCTTTTTGCTATTTCTTTGGTTATTCCGGAATGAATAGTTGTATAATCTACTCCGTCCTTTGCATGTTTTTCAAAAGCATTTAAAAAATCGTCTTCAGAAATATTTAGCGGATTTTTATATTTTTCAACGCCATAAGCATATGCTTGATAAATTGGAACAGTTCCAAAAGTAATTGGGGCTGCCTCTAAAAGTTTTTCCCGAATCAGATCTAAATTTCCACCATCAGAAAGATCCATTATGGTATCCCCTCCATATTTAACAGCGACCTTTGCCTTTAGAACTTCTTCTTCTAAATTTTGATATAAGGTTGAGGTACCAATATTGACATTAACTTTAGTTCTGAGTCCTTTTCCAATACCAACTACTTTTATCTTTTGTTTTCTTACGTTATTCCTAGGGATAATTACAGAACCATTAGCAACTTTGGGAATCAGAATGTTAATATCTATATCTTCATCTTTTGCAACTTGGAGCATTTCCTCTGTTGCGATACCTCTCTTTGCAGAGCTCATTTGAGTACACATTTATTTTCAATTTATAATTCCACAAATGAATATAAAAGAATGTCTTTTTACGGTATACTGGAAAAATCTAATTTCAAAATTTATTTAAATACATTCTAAAACATAGTTATGCTTAAAATTGGAAATTCAAATATTAAAATCATTGGTAGTTTCTGAAATTTTAACTTTAATAAATTTAAAAAATGATCTAATATACCAAGACATATGAGAGAAAATCATGTTTTTAATTTACCTCAGTCCCTTCATAGTAATTCTTTTCTTTTCGAAAAGCTTCTTTTCAAACTCTCAAAAAAATGGATAGCAGGATACAATATAGATGACGCCTTAAATTATGCGTTGAATGCAAATGAACGAGGTATAAAAAGCATAATTAATTATTTAGGCGAAGATTTTAAAAATGAACATTATGTAAAGAATACTGTAATAGAATATAAAAATCTAATAGATAGAATGAAGATCGCAAATACTCAAGGATCAATTTCAATAAAACCTACTCAAATTGGTCTCTCTATAGATACTAATTTTTGTTCAAATCAACTCAAAGAAATTATTTCATCTGCAAAAAAAAATCAAATTTTTATCTGGTTAGATATGGAATCTTTTGAAAATGTTGAAGCTACTCTTTCAATTTATCAAAATATGTTGAAAGAAACTAAAGAAATTGGTATTGTTTTACAATCATATCTCAAAAGAAGTTATTCTGATATGGCTAAACTTCTACAATGTAATGCTAATATAAGATTGGTAAAAGGTGCCTATCATGAAAATGAAGAATATGCTTTTCAAAGAAAATCTGAAATAGATAATAATTATTATGAAATGTTAAAACTTTTTTTTGATACAGAGTTAATTGAAAACCAATTTTTTGCTATTGCGACACATGATTCAACCCTTATACAGAAATCTCTAGAACTTTTTTCAATTTCCAACTTAAAAAAAGAAATCTTACATTTTCAATTTTTAAAAGGAATTCGTGAAAAATTGAAAATAGAATTATTAACGAAGGGGTTTACTGTTGAGGAATATATTCCATATGGTGAAAACTGGTTGCCTTATTCAATGCGAAGAATAAAGGAAAAAAAAAGTAACATATTTTTACTAATGAGATCATTAATTTCCTCATAATATCTCATTCTATCTTGATTTTACGGTTTGAAAACTCCCTCCATTAGCAGATACAATAACTTTATCAAAATTCATTTCATTAGGATCAGGAGTTATGAAAATTGCCCCAAATGGTCCAATATTTCCATATCCATGTTTTTTCCCATTTTCTCCAAATTGTACTATAACATCCTTTATTTCTTGAGGATTATTGTTGTTTACTTTAACACTTATTGTTTTAACAGAATGCATCGCCTCACTTCTTTCAAGGATCTCCACACTCAATCCTGATCTGGGAATAAAAACTGATAAAACAATAATAGCAACGATTACAAAACCACCTATTATTATATATTTAATTTTTTTTGGATTAATTCCAAAAGGTTTTCCTGTTTCTTCTGAATTATTATCCCATCTTCCCACAATATAATATATTGTTACACGTAAATAAATTACATGATTACCAATACTATTAACAAATTTTTTCTACAAAATTAAAATTTGTTATTTACATCACCAATCACGTTTTGAATAAATCAATTTCAATAAAATTTAATTAACATCAATTTAAAAACTATATTGATGCACAATGTAGATGAGGCTCAATCCATGTATATTTATGAAATTATGAGCAAAAATGTTGTCAAAGTAAATCATAAAGTATCTGCTTTGGAAATATCCAAAATTATGGTTAAACGTCGTATTAGCTCCGTAAGTATTATAGATAACGCCGATAAAATTATAGGAATAGTTACAGAAAAAGATTTAATAAGAGAAGTATGTGCTAAAAATATTCTTGCAAATAAATTAACAGCTGCTGAAGTTATGTCATCTCCTTTGATAACTATTAGCAAAAATTCTACTATTAATGATGCAACTAAACTTATGGTAGAAAAAAAAATTAAACATTTGGCAATTCATGAAAACAATGATATCATAGGAATAGTTACGTCATATGATTTGATAAATGTATTGAGGAATAAAATTAAATTTATGGATTTAGATTCAAATTTACTAGATGCAATTTCAATGGCTGATATACCTTTAGAGGAGGGAGGATTCTCACTTCCATTATCGGAAGATGAATTGAAATAACTAAAAAATATTTATCTACTTTTATGTTCTGAATAACGGATTTTAATTATTAAATAATTCTGCCATGAATATTAAAAAATAAATAGTTAAAAAATAATATATTATAGATATGGATACAGATAATTATACAGATGATGAAATAAAAAATTTCTACAAGTTCAAAAATATTGCAGTAGTGGGAATGTCAAAAAATGAAGAAAAACCATCTCATTATGTGCCTAGATATCTTTTAGAGCACGGATACCATATCATACCTGTAAATCCAACTACAAATGAAATTTTAAATAAAAAATCATATAAATTTGTCTCAGAGATTAAGGAGGATATTGATATCGTAGATATTTTTCGAAAATCTGAAGATGTTAAGGAAGTAGTATTAGATGCTATAAAAAAGACAGGAATTAAAGTAATTTGGTTACAGAAAGGCATTTTTAGTCCTGAATCTCAAGAACTAGCTAATAAAAATGGAATTGACTTTGTGTATAATAGATGTATGCTAGAAGAACATCAAAGACTATTTTAATCTCTTTACTATTTTCCTCATATTTGAATTTTTATATTTTTTTGGTTACAAATATTTGTTTTATATCTTGTTTTATATTATTTTAATAATATCATACTGTTTGTGATCGGGTAACTTAACAATTTATTTCATATTTGAAAAATGTGATTTAACAATTATCATATTGAATTAGCAAAAAATGATTAGAATAGTGAAAATCTTAAAATACTTTCAACAATTTATTTAATATAAAGAAAAAATTATTTTACTATTGATCACAATTTGATGTTACTTCTCATATTATACTTTCGAAATATTACAAAAGATAATATTATTAATTCTCTTTATAGCTGATAGGATATTTTAGTAATTGAAATATGACAAAAAAGAATAATAATATATTTTTGATAAATAATTTTATTTTTAAGTCCTAATGAAATTATCCATATTTATCATTATAATAGGATTATCGATCATTTTTTTTGGTACCATTTTTTATTTTCAAAGCAAATCGGCCATTGGACCAACTCAATCTTTTATGTATAATAATGATGAATGGAGTATTAATGGTTTGTTTATCATTAGTATAGGTATTTCAGTAGTAATAATGGGTATATTATTGAGATTTAAGAAAATTCCCAATTGATATAAAAAAGATAAGATCTATTCAGTTACTACTCTATCACTTTTTACATCTCGTTTTAAATAAAGAGTCGTATTTTCCATGGTATGAAACCTTATTCAAAGGATTCTTTTTTGAAAAATAACGAAAAATACCTATTTACAATTTTATTATTAGCAACAATTTCTATTGTAGGATACTCTTTAGACAAAGCCTATTCCCAGCTTGATAATTCTCAAACGAATGATCAAGCCTCAGATTCTAATCAAGATGATCAAACAAATTCCATTTCTAAAGACAAATCAAAAAACTTTGTAAAAATTACTTCTCATAAAAATGCTGATGTAGTAGAAGCCGGTGAACTCACTATCAATGGTACTTCTAGTGATAGTAATTCCAAAGATTGTATAGTAGAAGCAGATTGGAATAACGACAAACCTTCTCAAATAGTAACCCCTACTGGACCTGGAGGTTCTAGCGATTTCTCAACTTGGACATATACTTATACAAAACAGTATCATGAAATCGAAGAAGGCCCTAATGAGCTAACATCGAAACTAACTTGTATTAATCCTGGCCCGCTAACAAAATGGTTTAGTGTTACCTTAACAGGGACCCCACCACCATTTCCACGTCCGTTACCAGTTCCTTAAAATTATTTTTTAATCTTTATTTATGAAAAAGATATAAAGCTTTTTTTCTGTCTAGATTTTTATTGAATCTAAAACTATTCTTTCCTACTATCTGTACTAAAAAAGGTCCGAGCAAAGAAATAATATTGATTTGTATTATTTTCATTATCTCCGCTGTCATTAGATTCAATGAAATTGATAATTTAGGTTTCAATAACGATGAAGCCATCTATGCAGGACAAGCAGCTTCACTTGCAAATTACAGTGAATATCAAGATCAATTCTCCATTTTTAGAGCTCATCCTCTGTTGTTGCAATTCCTTGTATCTATTCAGTTTTATTTTTTTGGGATAAGTGAGCTTACAGCTAGAATTATACCAGTGATCTTTAGTTGCGGGATTGTAGTACTTACATTTTGTATTGCTAAATATCTTTATAATCAACAAACTGCGATACTATCTTCAATTATTGTTAGTCTTTTGCCCTATCATATTATAATCTCAAAACAATTGCTCGTGGATATTCCTATGGCTTTTTTCTTCAGTCTTTCACTATTACTAGTGATATTGTATCACCAAAAATCTGCCCTTTTTTTACTTTTTGGAATAGGAATAACTACTGGATTATCTTTTCTTTCTAAAGAAGTCGGGATTATTGCTCTTATAACCTCAATTCTTAGTATCATCATAATTGATAAAAAAATTAAAGGTAAAAATATTGTTATTATTGGATTATCTTTTATTTTTGTAACATCTCCTTATTGGCTTCCTTTTTTGACTTTACAAGAGGCACGTGAATCAGTATTAAACTATATAGATTGGCAAAGTTCACGACCAGCAAATCATGATAATCTTTATTATATTGATATTCTGTTCCAGGATGTTTTAGGATATATCTTATTCTCAATGATTGTAATCGCTTATCTTTATCTTTTGTTCAGTAAAAAAATTTGGAATTTTAAAAATATCGTTATACCGTTTATTTGGATTCCAATTCCATTATTTTTTTATCAACTGATATCAGTAAAAGGCTATCATTTTCCTTACCTACTAACACCTTTTTTTATAATATTTGGTATTTCTATTTTATCACATCCAAGAGTCAAAAAAAACTCTCGATATATTGTGTTAATTGCTATTGTTATTCCATTAGTAATAATTTCAAATAAGTATACAATAAATGAATTTTTTTTACAAATCCCTTATCATCCAGTGCTGGGTTCGGAATCCCTCCCTTATATGAAGGATGCTGCCATTTGGATAAAGGAAAATACATCAAAAGATTCAACTTTTCTCACTCTTTATACTCATATGTCAAATATAATAAAATTTTATGCTCAACGCGATTCGATAGCTATACAAGCAAACAATAATCCATCTTACCAAAAAATAGAAAATATAGATATGTCAATTCTAGCTAACAAAATAAACTATATTGTTTATGAAAAAATTCAAATTAGTAATGGAAAGTTTTTAGAAAATAAAGCAGTTAAACTTGAAGATTATGTTAAAAAATATGATGGTACCCCTGTATATGTAATTTATCAAAACCAAAGTTCCTCGGAAAATACAAAAACTTTATCTAATCCAGCATTAATAATTTATGCGTTTAACTAATGTTTGGATTTTCAAAGTCTTTTTAATCAAATGATAAATGAAGGTTAAAATGAAACGAAATTTATTTATTTTGTTACTATTTGTTTTGATTATCTTTTTTCCGAATAGTCTTTTTTTAAAATTATCTCCTTCATATTCTCTGGATAAAAGTGAAGTATCCAAGAAAAATGTTACACCTATTGAACATGTAATCATAATATCTCAGGGACGCCGAAGTTTTGATAATTATTTTGGAACTTTTGAAGGAGCAAATGGTTTTCCAAAAAATTTGACTATTCCTATAAATCCATTTGAACCAACTCCTTCATTTCAGAATTTTACAATATTTTTGAGTTTTAAGAATAATATTTCAAATCCTACACATGAGAGTTTCCTAGTGAATAAAGGAGGAATTGGAAAAGAAACCCCTGGGAATAATTTAAATTTTGGAATATGGTTTGATGAAAAACAACGTATCATAGGAGGTTTTGAAACGAAGAATGGGGATGACATTTTCGTTAAATCAAATAAAAGTTATGCTGATAATAAATTGCACAACCTAGTGATGACATACGATAAATCTAAATTAAGATTATTTATAGACAATAAATTAATTACAGAATTAAATAGTTCCGGAGCAGTACCTGATGATAATAAGTTACCAATTATTAGATTAGGAGCTAATTTTTTAAAGGAAGATAGTTTTTTTTATGGTACAATTCACGACTTGTATCTTTGGAATCGAACATTAAACTCAAATGAGATTTCATCATTATTTTTAAATAATCATGTCCCTGATAATTCTGATGTAAATTTCAAAAAAGATAGTCCTGGACTTTCTAACAAGTATAAAAATGTTTCTTTAAATTTTAATGGTACGAACTATTTTGACATTAAATTACCATATAATTTTTCCAAAGGTTTAGTAAAACCTTTTCATTTGGAAAGTACTAAAACACCCAATTTAAAATATGGACAGTCTATTTATGAAAAATCATATAATTATGGTTTTATGGACGGATTCATTTTTGCTCAAAATAAAGGGACACTATTAAATCAAACTTTAAAATCAACTAATCAGACCATTGTAATGGGATATTATAATAATAGTGAAATAAGTCCATATTGGTATCTCGCCTCTAAATTTGTATTAGCTGATAATTTTTTCAGTCCATCTCCTCAAACTGATTTAACAAACAATCTTCATCTGTTTACTCCAGAAGAAGGTAATTTTAAGAAATACGTTCCTTCAACTGGATTATCTATCAATACAACAATATTGGATTTGTTAGAAACAAAACAAATTCCTTGGAAAGTATATGTCGAAAACTATGATGCTTCTTTGAATTATACAAACAAGAATGAATCTTCAAAACGATACTTAGTATTGAATCCTCTTCTCGGAATTCCTCGATTCGTTGAAAATACTACACTAAATTCAAAGATACAAGATTTAACTCATTACTTCCATGATCTAAAAAACGAGTTTCCTAAAGTCTCATATATTATATTGCCAAGTAGTCAAGAGAGTAGCCCTAAAGATATATCAAAAGGTCAAGAATCAGTAATTTCTCTGATTATCTCGTTAATGCAAAGTAAATATTGGAAGAATAGTCTTTTCATTTTAACTTATAGCGGTTCTGGTGGTTGGTATGATCATGTTCCGCCACCACAAGATTTAAACTATGAACGAGGATTTCGTGTTCCCACAATGTTTATTTCACCTTATTCTATTGAAGGTTTAATAGATTCTACTTTTTATGATACCATGTCTTTATTAAAATTTATTGAATATAATTTTGGCATAGATCCGATTAATGCTCGAGACTTGTCATCAAATAATATACTCAATGCTTTCAATTTTACCCAACAACCAAAAAATTCAACTGAAATTGTAAGTAATTTACTTGAAAAATATGAGACGACCATAACAAACACTACATTTTTTAATATAGAAAATATTCATTTCATATTTAACGTATATTTATATATTTTAATATTAATTATTAGCTCATTTTTAGTAATTGTATTTATTAAAAAAAAATATAGTCAAAAATAGAATTGAAGTGTAAATATTTATCATTCTCTTTATTAATATAGTTTTTAAAAATTCATTAAAATTTTATACGTATTAAATACAAAATTATCATATGATAATATCAGCAAAACAAAATTAATATTTTGATACAGAGAACAATATTTTGTTTATTTCAAAATAAATTAACAAAATTGTATCTTACATATGAAATTATCCGGTTGGCTCTTTAAGCTCAGTATTACTTAAACCACAATTATTGCATTTAAAAATAGTGATCTTTTCTTTTTCATTTGTTTCCATTTTCGTCCCACAACATGGACAATTCATACTTTTAAAACAAATCCATAATATAAAAATTATAAGGATAAAAGAATTATGAAGGTATTTGTAATATCTATGTAATTAGAATAGCTCTTAAACATATTCCTTTGTTATTGTAGTTCGTTAAAATCCTTAATTGCTTCTGTTTCAAATTCATAAGCTTTAGATAGTAGGTCCATCGATATAGTATTTTCAGTATTATTACCAGTCAAAAGATAATTTTTATAATGTGTATAGCTATTAATTTCATTTTGAAGAGAGTTTATGTAATTATTAAATACAGGTTTATACTCTTCTTGTAAGTTATATTCTTTAGCGTCCGCTATTATTCTTTCGAGATTATCGATATATTCATCAGTTTCGTTTGCTCTCGTCAAGTTATTATTAAATGATTGATTTTCGTTTTCTAAAGTATTTTGATACGAATTAGATAAATTATTCACTTGATCAAAAAGATTTATTATGAAGTTTTTTGATGAATTTAAAAGTTGAATATTATCTTCCATTTGATCGCCAACAAGGGCACTAACATTATTAAAAGAGCATGCTATTGTTGTTAAAAAAACAGCTAAACTTATTGACATAATTATTTCATAGAGATATATTAGTTTCATTTTAGTTAAATAATTATTCTACTATATAATCACTAATAAATATTAATGTTCGATTAAACAACCATTAACAGTACAAATAAATGAAATAACTAAACAAGACGAAGGAGAATGTCTGATCATAACACTTCTCCTAAGTCTTACCTTTGAAAACCAATGGTCAAATTGTTTTCGATGTTTGATATTGTTTCTGCGATAGGATGTTATTTCTGCCGAGTCATAATATGATATAATATAGTCTGCGAACGGCTCTGTTAAGTTAAGCAGTAAAAGCTATAGCTAGGCATGTATTCTTTATGATATGAAAATTAGATTTGAAAGAAATAGAACATCCACTTTTATCGT
>JALDXL010000016.1:0-21834 GCA_032155045.1 Nitrososphaerales archaeon | reverse complement strand
TTTTATTTGGTATTATTTTATATAATAATAAATCTATTTTTGGGATAGGCTCTAAATCTTTTCGAAATAAAAAAATATCTATTCTTTTTAATTTTGAGTATATCTGTGTTGAATTATATATTACAAGTTATCGGTGTGATGTACATTATCTATTGTTAAATTACTTAAAATATTTACTGGATATCTGATGTTTCAGTGAATTAACTTTTTCATGGCAAGGAAAGTTTAATAACCCTCTTAAATTTTTTATTTTGTCTATATGCCTAAATTCAAATCAACCCAAGATATAATTAGAATTATTGATAATAAGGACCAAATTCGTAATTTTGGAGTTATTGCCCATGTTGATCACGGTAAAACTACAATGAGCGATAGTCTTTTAGCTGCATCGGGGATTATTTCACCTTCTGTGGCTGGACAAGCCCTAGCTTTAGATTCAATGAAACTTGAACAAAATAGACAGATGACAATTCGAGGAGCTAATGTGACATTATTCTATGAACATGAGGGAAAAGAATTTGTTATAAATATGATTGATACACCAGGACACATTGATTTTACAGGTCGAGTTACCAGAGCGTTACGTGCGATAGACGGTGTAGTAGTCGTTTCCGATTCAGTTGAAGGTATTATGACACAGACTGAAACTGTAACAAGGCAAGCCTTGGAAGAAAGAGTTAGGCCTGTCCTATACATAAATAAAATCGATCGTTTGGTAAAAGAATTACGTTTAGATCCACCTGCAATGCAAAAATGGTTGTCTAATATTATAGCAGAATTCAATAAATTAGTAGATATTTACGCTGAACCTGAGTTAAAGGAAAAATGGAAAGTGAGTATACAAGCTAATAATGTTGCATTCGGATCTGCTAAAGATAGATGGGGATTTAATTATAAAGTAGCCCAAAAAAAAGGATTTAGTTTTAAAGATGTATATGATGCATATACTTCTGATGATCCAGCTAAGATAAAAGCTCTTTCTGAGAAAGCACCTCTTCATGAAGCAGTACTATGTATGGTTGTGCAACATCATCCTCCACCTCATGTCGCACAAAAATACAGGATTCCCAAAATATGGCCTGGTGATCTTAATTCTGATATCGGAAAAGCCTTAGTAAATTGTGACGAAAAAGGACCTGCCGTAATGATGGTGACTACAATTAACGTCGATCCACAAGCTGGTAGAATAGCTACAGGAAGACTATTTTCAGGTACTATTAAAGATGGTGACGAAATTTATCTGATTGATGCCAAAAGGCCTGGAAAAGTCCAATCCGTAAATATCTATATGGGAAATACTAGAGAACTCGTTAGCGTTCTACCTGCTGGCAATATTCCCGCACTTTTGGGATTAGATTATGCTGTTGCTGGAGAAACAATTTCTAGTATAAAAAATAATATAGCTTTTGAATCAATAAAGTATGTTTCAGAACCAGTAGTAACTATAGCTGTAGAGACTAAACATCCAAAGGATCTTCCTAAACTTGTAGAAGCTCTTCGCAGAATAACTGTAGAGGATCCGAATCTAATTGTAAAAATAAATGAAGAAACAGGAGAGACATTAATGGCTGGAATGGGTGTATTGCATTTAGAAATAGCTACATCGCTATTACAAGAAGCTGGGTTATCTATAACTACTTCTCAACCCTTGATCAATTACAGAGAAACAATTAGGTCTGAAGGGGGACCTATAATGAGTAAATCTCCAAATAGACATAACAAAATATTCATGCGAGTAGAGCCACTTAGTGAAGAAATTATTGAAATGATCAAAACAGGACAAATAAAGGAAGACATGGATAAAAAAGAACTGGCTAAAATTCTTAGAGAAAAAGGTTGGAATGCGGATGAAGCTAGAAATGTCAGTGCTATTGATCCATCAGGTAATATGTTGATCGATGAAACTAAAGGTGTACAATTTATTCAAGAATCGATGGATTCTATCAAATCAGGATTTGATGATGTAATTCACTCCGGAGCACTTGCACACGAGAACTTAAGGGGTGTCAAATTTGTTCTAAATCACTTCGTTCCTCATGAGGATCCTGCTCATAGAGGATTAGCACAATTGATGCCAGCAACTAGAAGAGCAATGTTGGGTTCTCTGTTAATAGCAAATCCAGTACTTTTGGAACCAATATTAGGAATAGAAGTAAAATGTCCACAAGAACAGATAGGTACAGTAGCGGGAATTATTTCTGGAAAAAGAGGAAAATTATTAAATGTAGACCAAAAGGGAATCATAGCGATTATGCAAGGCGAAGTTCCGGCTTCTGAAACTTTTGATCTATCCGAGGTAATGCGTGGTGGAACAGCAGGTAAAGCAATGTGGAGTACCTACTTCAAGAGTTGGCAAGCTGTTCCTCAATCTGTTATTAAAAACCTAATTGCTGATGTCCGCAAACGTAAAGGACTCAATCCTGAGCCTCCAACCCCAGACGAATTTATCGACAAGGAATAAACTGAAAAAATATCTATATATTTTTTCATATATGATTTGCGATAAGCTTAATTCCAGTGTATCAAGCTATTCGCCTTCTCATGTAATTTTTTATCAAATGCTTTAATATCAATTCTCTTAAATGGATTAATTTTTTCTAAAACTGGTGGAACTTCATTTTGTTCTATCGTTGATTTATTTTTCAATTCTTCAAGTATTTTTTCTTGTAATTTTGGATGGCATATTTTACTGTGATATATACAACCTAGAGACCCATTAATCATTTCTTTTAAGTGTGCTTCGCCTTTATCTTCGTGAAAATGAGGGTTTCTTGTTTCAACTTGCATAACCTCTACCCCTTTGTCCATTGCATCTTGATTTTCTGTAGGTAATATACCACCGAACTGTTCCAGTAGATTGACAATTTCATATGTTTCTACAGAGAATCCTGAGGAAAAATTAAGAAGCTCGGCAAGTTTAAGAGACATACAATGTTCACCAGAATTACCTGTTCTCATAACTTCTGTTTCAAATCCGGTGTAATATGAAATAAGCGAGTTGAGATAGTGATTAGTTATCTCTGAAACTCTTCCCCATTTTGAAAAGTAAATTCCACTCTCTGAAATCTTTGGTTTATAGATCCATGAAACTCTTATCATTTTATAAGGCGTATCAGACATTGCTATTCCTGACGCGAAAATTTTTACATATTCATTGACCGCACCTGGCACATAGTTATCACCGTCGATAAAACCAACATATTCTTTGTTTGCCATTTTAGCAAGAAGCATTCCTAATACCATTCCTTCTGCCTTACCATTTCTAATTAGATTATCTGGACCTAATAGATCGGTATAATCAACTTCTCTTAATGTTTCAGCAAGCCCTTCATCTCTTTGGTGAAGAATCAATGCATTTTTGTTAGCAAACCGGTTAAATTGTTGAAGTGCTTCTTTTTCTAATTTGTATCTATCAACAGGTTGTCTAGGGCTGTTCGAGACAATTATTGTCATGCAGTCATGAGGAATTCCACTTAAAACGCCTTCTAAGAGTTTAAGCCTTTCATTTTTTATTGGAATTACTATGGCCATTTTACTTTCTATCTCTGAAATGACTTCATTTCCTACACCAGTAATATTTTCAGATATTTTTTTTCCTTTATCCAAGCCAGAATCAAGTTCAAAAACACGCTGAACTCCATGCAGACTTATTGATCCAAATCTTTCAGTAAATCGAGGTAAATCTAATTTCATTTATTCTATCTCCTTTTTAATAAAACATAAAATTAAAAGATATTGTGTATATTTAAACTAAATCTTAAATGAAAATATTTTTATTGATATGGTTTTAATTGTAAAATCGATTTGATATGTCTTTTAGTATTATCCTTCTCTTTCTGTTTCCTATTTCATCATCTCTATTTCTATTACTTTCTTCTTCTAATGTTCTTAGTAATCTAATTAAAGATTTTTCTTCGATAAATGATTTTAAAACTCTCTCAATAGATTTATCTCTCAATTTATTAAAAATAACTATTATTTTATTTAACTGATATTCAATCTGATAACCAACATTTATTATATAATTTTTATAAAGAAAAATATTTAAGATAATGTTCCTATATTTTATATAGATATAAAAATTAGTTTATTTTGAATAAAAAATTAAACAAGATCTTTTGTAATTCTCTTTTTTAAGGTTTTTGCTATCAAGAATGGGGCACATATTAAAGCTGGAATACTTATTGCGATAAAAAATGTTTGAAAAGAGGCCAATAAAGATATCGTGGTAGTCCCCGCACTTATCCCGAAAATTGCCGCTATAATACTTCCAGCACAAGTTGGACAACCTATAAATAATCCACATGTCGCACCAATACTTCCCAAAATCTTTGATTGTTTATTATTACCTTCTTTTAATTTTTTGATCATAAAAATATTTATTGTTATATTTAATCCGACTAAGAAGGATACAATAAATATTAATACAATATTTATTGGAATTAAAAATATAAAAAAATTTTCAGTTAAATAGATATAGGTCATAGGTACATATCCCATTGTATTACAACATGGTATTATTTTTATTGAAGGAATGGATTTATTATCATCAAATGAATTTCCTGAATTATCATTGAATACAAATATTTGAGATAGAAAACTAAATATGATACCATAAGAGATTCCAGTTAAGATCATTATTACAATATATTTCTTTTCTTTAAAGGGCATTGAAATATAATATCTCAAATTATTATTAGTTATTTTTTTAGAAACGTAAATATTCCATAATCCAAAACAAAGAGCAACTGATGACATAAATGTTATTATTATTATCATTATTGATAAATTGAACAGTATTGGTGTAACCATAATCAAATCATTATAATAAGGATTCGTAAATTTTGTATAAATAACATAAGCAAGTATCAATGATGAAATACTAAACAATATTATTCTGAATCCTTTATTCCAGAAGAAACCGTCTTTTATTCTCATAATTATAAATAATATAATAGAATAAACCGTCAAAATTAAATTTTATTATTAAATATATATGAAAAATTTATCTCGTAGTTTGTCATAATACTATTAGAGATGAGCGATATTTTTTCATCAAATGATGAATATATTCAAGTAGAGATTAGTAATATTGGATATGCTGATCATTTGGGTTTAGAGGGTTTTTTAATTTTGAAATCAATTGAAGGAAAGGAATTTCCTATTAATGCATTTTCAGGTGAAGTTGCAAAACATATATTACGATTTCGAGAAGGAGATAAAAATACTATTCCTACTATATACAATCTAGTTGAAGAAATAGCCGTAATGCAAGATCTTTTATTAATGGAAGTTAGAATTTATATGAGCGGATCAGTATTACGTGCAAATCTTTATTTTAGGGGTAGAAAAGATACACTTATTCTACGAAATTATAGAGCATCTGATGCTATTGCTTTGGCTTCATACTATGATGTACCAATCAAAGTTCGGAAAAACCTATTCGAAGATGAATTACAAACAACAGAATAAACTATTTATATGTTTAGATTTTTAATAAATTTATTCTTCTTTAATTATTGTAAAACCTTAATTCAAAAAAATTTTGGAAACTTAATATTTGGATATTTATCTAAATGAGACTTAAAACTAGATCCAAATATTATAATAAAAATATAAAATAATATAAAAAATTTTAGTAATATTTAATTAAATACGAATTGAGAAAAATGGTTTTTTATTTTGTTCAATTTCATGTATATTTCTATTTAAATAAACTTAAATTTTATTGATATAACTTTCGAAATTCAATAATCATTCCACATACTCTATTCCATTTACCTTTTCCATCCAAAAAATATTCAATCAATATTCATGATCTCGGAATGAACTTTGTTCTTGTCAATCCTGAATCAGTTAACTTCAACTTTGTCGTTAATCAACTCACTATGTTCAAGTATTTTTGTATGACAAAACATTTTTTATTCTGTATTTCCACTACTTTCTATTATTTTGAGAGAGGAAGAAGCATGGAATATGATAAAGCCTATCTGTAGAGAATTATATGAATTAATTAATTCAGGAGAAGTAAAATTCTTGGATGGTTCTAATAATGAAAAAGATGGTTCATACAAAATCTATCTTAAATGCAGTAAAATTCATTTAGCATCAAGAGGTATTTTTGATAACATAGGAGATATTGAATATCAAAATAAGAGACTGCGAATAGGTCTACGTAGTAATAAAATACCATTAAACCTTATCATTGATATTCTATAACTTTTTATCTTTTTTACAGAATCGGAATTTCGTTATGATGTGCTATTTTTCATGGTTTCAACAGATTTGTTTAAATGCGTAACAAGCTCTCTTAAAATTTCTATCTTACGCTTTGGATTATTTGCAAACGTTATAACATCGTTGATAAATTTACTAATTTCTATGGTTTCTTCGCCTAATACCTCTATACCTTTTGCGGTTAGTAAATATGATTTACCTGGTACTCCATATTGAATCCCAGTTAAAAAATAGCTTTTGCTTTCATCCATATTTTCGCTGATGTTTTTATATTCTTCTATTACCTTATTTGTATCATTTTGAATATCTTTCTCAATCTGATCAATTTTCCCTGATAACTCATTAATAGATGCAGTTAGTTCCGAGGTCACAATATTATTTTATATTGATCTTTTTTAAGCATTTATAATTTTCTTTATAGCACTCAAACTTTATTTCATTTCTTTTTCTTGTTCGTCTATTTTCTTTAATTCAGTTTTTAAAAATTCTTTATATTTATCACGTTCTTGCTCAGTCATTTTGTCTAGATTTGAACTCAATGTTGAACCTATGGATGATACCCTGTCGATTAGATCCATTGCCATAAACCTACCAATACTTCCAAATCTAAACATTACATCCAACTGTTTCTGTAATATCTTCTGTATTGATTGAATATCTTCTGCTATTCCCACACCTTTGTGCGTAATTTTATATTTCCCGTTCTCTGTTTCTGAAATTAATCCCTCTTCTAATAGCCTTCCAAGCATAGGATAAATCAAACCTGGAGATGGCTTCCATTTTCCTTCGCTTTCATATATTGCGAAATCTATAATTTCTTTCCCACTCATTGGTTTTTCCTTTAACAAGTTTAAAATATATTGTCTTGAGAACCCTCTGGGAATAGCACTGTTTACTCTAGAGAACCAATGGGATATCATAAAATAAATATATCACTAGCGATTTATTAATATTTCTTTTGATAAATTTCTATTCAAAAATTGGTTTCTTAGACGATTAAATATAAAATCAGGAAATGTTATTTGATCATTATTTATTGGAAATTGTTTACAATTACCCATTTTCCAGTTTTTAAATAATTTTTAATATTCTATGTTATTATTAAAAAAACATATATTGAATTTTCAGTATTAACCATTAGATGACTATGAAATGTCCTATTTGTGAAACCATGATGATATGGCTGAATGGATCTATAAGCCACGATCCACCAATTAAATATTATTCTTGTAGACAATGCATGATAGGCGTTTCTAAATTTTCTGAAACTGATTATGATATTTATGAAATCAAAAATAACAAATAATTTTAAATCTATTTATTAAATTAATTAATCTCTTATTGTAATGTATAACAAATCCTTTCGAGCTCGTATAGCCACTGATTCTGACGATATTATAATTCTTCCTGGAGTATATGACGCTTTAACCGCTAAAATTGCCCAAGATGTTGGATTCGAAGCAGCATTTCAAACTGGTTATGGTACATCAGCCTCTCTATTAGGAATGCCTGATTTTGGATTTATAGACGCAGGAAAAACCTTGGAAAATGCAAGAAGAATAATTAATTCTGTAAGTATTCCTATTCTTGTCGATATCGATACTGGATATGGTAACCCATTAAATGTTTGGCATATAGTTAAAGATCTACTGAGTATTGGTGCAAAAGGTATTTTCTTGGAAGATCAAGTATGGCCTAAAAGATGTGGTCATATGATGGGCAAAGCTGTAATTCCAAAAGAAGAGTATATTTTAAAATTACAAGCTGCGATAGACGCGAGAGAAGATAATGACTTTGTAATAGTAGCTAGGACTGATTCTCTCGCTCAATTTGGAATAGAGGAGGCATTAGAACGAGGGAAAGAATATCGAAAAATTGGTGCTGATGTAATATTTATTGAAGCACCAAAAACCATCGATCAAATGAAAATGATTGCAAAAGAAATTAAAGCTCCTCTTTTAGCCAATATGATAGAAGAAGGAGTAACTCCTAATTTAACAGCCAACGAGCTACGAGATATGGGTTATAAAATGGTCGTTTTTCCATTGTCAGCGTTATATTCCTCAACTTTTGCAATAAAGCATACTCTTCAGACTTTAAGGGAAACAGGTACTACAAAAGAATTAAAAAATAATATGATTACTTTCCAAGAATTTAATGATCTTGTTAATCTATCTAAATACAATAAACTAGAAAAAAAATATTCCTTTTAGATTTTTTTATTATTTCTTTTTTGGTTTATACACAGATCTTAATAGTTATATAGAATCGTTATTTTAGATTTTAAATAATAGTAAATGCAAAAAATGAAAACCGGACTTATTGAATCAATTACACTTTTGAACAAAGATGCTAAAGGTAATAATAATTATAACAAACACGCTATAGAACATGAAAAGTCAAATAGAAGAATAAATAAAAATGTCTGGATCGAAGCATACGGCTGTTCAGCTAATATTGCAGATTCGGAAATAATATCCGGATTATTAAAAAATCAAGGATATAATATTGTTAATTGTACTGATGATGCAGATCTAAATATAATTGTAACATGTTCGGTTAAAGATTCAACAGAGCATAAAATGCTTCACCGCATAAAAAAATTAACTTCATACAGTAAACCAGTAATAGTAGCGGGTTGTCTAACAAAAACAGAGCGTAAAAAAATAGAGGGTATTAGTTCAGAGGTAAGCTTACTTGGTCCAAATTCGTTAGATAGATCTATTGAATCTGCTAATCTCGCACTTCTGAATAAAAAAACCGTATTTCTTGAGAATTCCTCTATTGAGAAAATAAATTTACCAAAGATAAGATTGAATAAATCCATCAGTATTGTAGAGATCGCAACTGGCTGTTTAAGTAATTGTTCTTTTTGTCAAACAAAAATTTCTAAGGGCAATCTTAAAAGTTATAGGCTAGGATCTATAATTGCCCAGATAAAAAATGATATTAAAGAAGGTTGTAATGAGATTTGGCTGACTTCAACTGATAATGGTTGTTATGGTAAAGATATCAATTCAAATCTCGTTGAATTACTAAAATTATGTGTACAAGTAGATGGAAATTATAAATTACGAATTGGTATGATGAATCCGATGTATTTATCTGAGATTTTATATGATCTTTTATCTATATATAAAAATGAGAAGATTTTTAAATTTTTACACATTCCAGTTCAGAGTGGAAGCAATAAAATTTTAAGACAAATGTATAGGGGTCATGATATTGATATTTTTAAGAACGCAGTATATGAATTTCGAAAATCTATTCCTGAAATTACAATAGCAACTGACATCATTGTCGGTTTTCCAAATGAAACGTATGAAGATTTTCAACAGACAATGAATTTAATTGCAGAAACTGAACCTGATATAGTCAACATATCAAAATATAGTCAGAGATCAGGAACAGTCTCTTCAAGATTTAAGAATATTTCCTCTGATCAAAAAAAATTCCGTTCGAAAATTTTACATACTCTTTCTAGAAATATTTCAAAAAAAAGGAATTCTTTATGGAAAGATTGGGTTGGGGATATATATATAGATGAAATAACGGATACATTGATTCAAGGAAGAAATTATGCATATAAATCTGTAATAATAAATAATATAAAGAAATTGGATCTTTATCCTGGACAGATAGTTAGGGCAAAAATAGTAGATTCGTCGCAATATTCACTTTTTGCAGAACCATTAGATTTCAATTAATATTTTATCTCATATTATGAATGTGTCAATAATGTTGATATCAATAACTAAAATACATTTTTTTATTGATCGTTATTCGGATCCTTTATTTATATAAAAAACTAATTTATAGATGACAAACTAATTGCTAATTATGTTTTGCAGTTGTAGATGTATAAAATGTAAAAGTCAAAATTTAGATTTTTTCCAATTTATAGCTACAGACGGATTTGACGAGGTTCATCATACTTGTAAATCCTGTAATACTCATTTTAACCATCTTGATGGTGATACCTATGACCATTGTAAACAATGTAACTTTAATTTTTAGTATGTATTCATGTTTTAAAACTATCTATTAATTTTTTATGATGCAAACCATTACATTGATGTTTCTCGACAATTTCAATATTCTTGGTATTTCTTTTATCTGTCGTGGTTTTATAGTATTCAAAACACAATTTGCAGAGTTGTATCATTATTAATGTTATTTTTTTAATTTTATATATCTTTAAATTTTATTAAAATAAAAGAAACCAACACTTAAAAGTAAGAAATTTATCTATTTACTGGATGGCTGCCCGAAAGAATACATCTAGAAAAAAAAGATTGATTAGGAAGATTAAACAAAATCGACCGGTGCCAGCTTGGGTTATTATTAGAACACATAGGCAAGTTAGATCTAATCCAAAACGTAGATTATGGCGAAGATCTGATGTAAATGTTGGTTAAGATTGGTGATTTATGATAAATGTCAGAAGAAAATGCAACTCATGTCTACACAATTAATCTTGGAAAAGCTTGGTTGACACCTCAATATCGACGAACTGATAGAGTAATTAATATGATAAAGGAATTCGCCAAACGTCATATGAAAAATGAAAATATCAAAATAGATCAAGAGCTAAATAGAGAAATCTGGAAGAAAGGTAAAACTAATCCTCCAAGAAAAGTACGCGTACGAATGTCTCTCGATGATAACGTTGTACTAGTATCATCTTATCAAGAAAATTTAAAAGATACTGAAATAAATACAGAAGAAAATAAAGATAATACTGAAATAAATACAGAAGAAAATAAAGATAATTCAAATAAAACACAAAAAAAATAAATAAAATTTTTATTTCATTTTAGAATGAAATTATCGTGACATTTAATTTTCTAAAATAATTAGAACTATGTGACTAATTTTAATAAATCTAGTCATAAGGGATTTTTTTAGATGATGATTCATCATTTTCTTCCGGATGAATTTTATATTTTCTAGCCATTAATAATAATATGATGCTGAATAATAATAAGACTATTGCTAATCCTTGTGCTCCTCCATTGGGAATCATTATTAAATAAATAATTGCAAATACAATACAAATAACTGCTTGTAAACCGTATTGAATTGATGACGCTAACTTTGATTTTTTTGCAAAAAAAGTAATACCAAACAATGCAATACTAGGATATATAGTCAGTAGAATAAATTGATCAATGTCTATTTCATTATGTGTCAACATGTAAATAAACGCTGATCATAATATTTTTCTTTCTTTTTCTTTAAAAAATATTATACAAGGTTAGAGAGACAATACTGGTTCGTGTTAATTCCAAATATAACAAATAATAATTAGATCAACCAAAACGAATTGGAAAGTGTTATTAATATTAAAACGTAATTTTGTTATTTAGAACCAGTTATGTTATACAAAATAGTACATAATTGTTATAATAAATATTCTAGTATGTTAAATTGAATGAAAATAAAAAACATATCGACTTAATAATAAGTATTCAAAAAATTTTTCATTTGTGTATGTGTCAAATGAATAAAGAATCCGTTTTTCAGAAATGGGGTTAAAAGAAGATCTAATATTCATCACTAGATGAGAATGAATCAATACAGGAATTCAAATAATCTAGGTTTTCCATTTGAATATCATATCTAAAATTTCTAGAACCCGTGATCACATAATATAAACATTGTTCAATACAATGATAAGGATTATACATTTGATAAATATATCTACCAGTATATCTTCACAACTATTATTTCAAAAAGACTAAGGAAATCGAGTCCATAATTTCGAATTAAAACTAGACATTATTTAAAAATCTTAAGTAGTATGTTTTCTTTTTTACATTATTGGATAAATCTCTTCTGCAAATTTACTATTAACAAGAGATAAAGCATTTTCTAATGGTAAATTGGCAATATCATCCACAAAAAATGGACCGTACTTATACATATCTACTCCAACAAATTGTTCCATCGGTTTTAAAAATTTAATTAGTAATTTTTTTTGTTTGATTATGTCGGTTATTTTTTCTAAAATCTTTGGCTGGCCACTGGTTATAAGATCTAATATCTGAGTTCTCCTTCTTTTTGATTGAATTTCTTGATCAATTATATATTTTTCTTCATCTGTCATTTTGGAATAACTCATTTCTAAATTAGAATTTATATTTCCACTAGTAATTTTTTCTAACCTAGTCCTAAGTAAAAGACTAGATATTATAGAAAGATTTTCAATAACTTTTTGAACAATTTTTTTTTCCGTTTTTTCATATTCTTTTGACTTTAAATTACCTATGGCAATAGATAATCTTTGATAAGTATCATAAGGTATTTCTTGTAGAGAAGAAATTTGATGTTCTTTTAAAAGAATATTGTATGCCATATCTAGAGTAAAGGGATCTTCTGTATTATCAGACATTAGTTTAGTATTTCAGTAGATTTAATTTATAAAGAATTCCGTTTTTCTGTAAAATTTCTGAAAGCCTTAATTATGAGATCCTTAATTACTATCAACTGGTTTGCCATACAAGATTATTGAAGGAAGGATAGAACAACAAAATTTTAGTATTGATGAAGTTATGGATAAATTAGTTAAAGATGATATTAAGTTTATAGATTTACAATTTACTGGACTATTCGGGAAATTTCATCATATCACTATTTCTACAAATATGTTTAAAAAAACAGATTTTGAAAATGGATTACCAAAAATTGATGGTTCTTCGATTCGTGGATTCACTGACATTCATGAATCTGATTTAATTATTAGACCTGATCCTTCTACTTTTGCTGTTATTCCATGGATTGAGAAATACAAAACGTGCCGGTTAATTTGTGATATTATAAGTGGAGGATCCAATAGAACACAATATTCAAGAGATCCTCGAGGTATAGCAAAGAAAGCTGAAAGTTATGTTAAACAAAATGGTTATGACTTATCATATTGGGGACCAGAAGTTGAATTTTTTGTTTTCGATAACCTTTTCGTAAATACTCTTTCACCTTATCAAAGCCAAAGTTATGAGATTATGTCTAAAGAAGCTCCTTGGGCCTCTGGTGGTTTTGGTTACACCATAAAATTAAAGGAAGGTTATCTTCCTAGTGCTCCTGCAGATACTTTGGTTGATTTGCGAAATGAATGTGTAGATATTTTAAGTAATAATTTTGGTATTGCATGCGATGCTCATCATCATGAAGTTGCAACAGCAGGACAGTGTGAAATCGATATCAGATATGATACATTAGTAAACATGGCAGATTCAGTTCAAAGTTACAAGTACATTGTAAAAAATATTGCCAAAAAGCATAATATGATAGCAACAATGATGCCAAAACCAGTAGCACTTGATAATGGATCGGGGTTGCACGTCAATGTTAGTCTATGGAATAACGATACTAACTTATTTTTTGACCAAAATGATGAATATGCTGAAATATCTGAACTAGCAAGATATTTTTGTGGAGGAATACTAGAACATTCTTTTGCACTTGCTGCAATTGTAGCACCTACAACTAATTCATATAGAAGATTAGTTCCAGGATATGAAGCCCCTGTTTATGTTGCTTGGAGTACTGGTAATAGATCTGCTATAATTCGTATTCCAGGACATTTTAGAGGTCCAAAATTTGCAAACATGAAAAGAATCGAATTCCGTGCTCCAGATCCATCATGTAATCCCTATCTGGCTTTTTCATCTATTATTGCAGCTGGGTTAGATGGAGTAAAGAAAAAAATATCTGTAGGCGATCCTATCGATGAAGATATTTTCAAGATGAGTCCTATGAGAAGACGCCAACTTGGAATAAAACAACTACCTACTAGTTTATTAGAAGCTTCTGAGGCTTTAAATTCTGATAGGGCGTTTCTCAAACCTTTATTTGATGATTCAATAATTGAAAGATTAATAGAGAATGCAACAAATGAATATAGGGAGGTTACTTTAAGACCTCATCCATATGAATTCTCTTTATATGCTGATGCATGAAAATTCATATTATAATTCGACTAATTGTATATCTTAAAACTCGTCAATTTTTTTTGCCAATAAAAAATCATTCTCACTTAATCCATTAATACTATGTGTGGATAAATAAACTCTAACTTTATTGTAAACATTGAATAATTCTGGATGATGATCAATTTTCTCTGATTCTAGCGCTATTCTTGTAATAAAACCAAAGGCTTGAGTGAAGTTTTTAAATTCAAAAAATTTACATAATTTTCCATTTTCTATTTTCCAATCTTTTAACTCTTTTAATTTATTTGCTATTTCATTATCAGAAAGTTTTTTCCGATCAATCAATTATAATAATATCGTTGCTTAACTCTTAATAATCCTTTATTATTAGTAAAATAAATTATATTTTAAATATTATTATTTTTTAAAAGGAAATTAAAAAATTGCTAATCATAACGAAATATAAATAAAGCAGATGAATACTCTTCGGTGTATGAGCTCAAGCAAGAAACCACACATGAATCTCGTGGTTACAGGACATGTAGATAATGGAAAATCTACTATCGTTGGCCATTTAATGGTTGATTTAGGAGTTATTGATCAAAGAACTATAGAACAATTTGCAAAAGAATCAGAAGCTACTGGCAAAGGTGACACTTTTAAATATGCATGGGTTTTAGATAGCATTAAGGACGAAAGAGATCGAGGAATTACAATCGATTTAGCATTTCAAAAGTTTGAAACTAAAAAATTCTTCTTTACCTTAATTGATGCTCCAGGTCATAGAGACTTTATTAAAAACATGATTACAGGTGCTTCTGAAGCAGATGTAGCTATTCTGGTTGTATCTACAAAACCGGGAGAGACTGAAGCTGCTACAGAGCCAGGAGGTCAAGCAAGAGAACATGCATTTTTATGCAGAACTTTGGGAGTAGGTCAAGTAGTAGTCTGTTTAAATAAAATGGATGACTCAAACTATTCCGAAGCTAGATATAATGAGGTAAAAGGTATAGTTGAAAAAATGTTAAAAATGGTTGGGTATAATATTAGCAAAGTTAATTTTGTTCCCGTATCTGGATGGAAGGGTGACAATCTAGCTAAAAAGTCTGAAAATATGGGCTGGTATAAAGGTTCAACCTTATTAGAAGCACTTGATACCTTCGATCCACCAGAAAAGCCAATTGGCAAACCATTGCGTATTCCTATTCAAGATGTATATTCAATTACAGGTGTAGGAACAGTCCCAGTCGGAAGAGTAGAGACCGGTGTTGTTAAAGCTAATGATAAAGTTATTGTGATGCCAGCTGGGGTTACAGGAGAGGTCAAGTCTATAGAAACTCATCATACTCAGATGGATTCTGCAGAGGCTGGTGATAATATAGGATTTAACTTGAGAGGAATTGATAAAAAGTCTATTCATAGAGGGGATGTTATAGGACATGTGGCTAGTCCTCCAAATGTTGCTAAAGAATTTGAAGCTCAAATAATAGTGATCCATCATCCAACGGCTATGGCTCCAGGATATACACCTGTACTTCATGCTCATACCGCTCAAGTAGCTGCGACTTTATCAGATTTTGTTGCTAAAATTGATCCTAAGACAGGAGGAGTATTGGAAGAAAAACCAAAATTCCTTAAAACTGGAGACGCGGCAATTGTTAGAATAAGACCAGTTAGACCTCTTGCAATAGAAACTTTTAAAGAATTCCCTGAAATTGGGCGCTTCGCCTTACGAGATATGGGTACTACAATTGCTGCTGGAGTGATTAAATCTATTACAGAAGCATATCAAAAGAAATAGAAGTGAATTTTTAAAATGCCTCAGGAAGCTCGAATAAAGTTAACAAGCATAAATCTTTCCACACTGGAAGGAGTTTGTTCAGAAATTAAAGGAATAGGCGAAAAAAGTGGTATTAATTTAAAAGGGCCATATCCACTACCTACAAAAAAAATGAAAGTGGTAACAAGGAAATCTCCATGTGGACAAGGTACAAATACTTGGGACAAATACGAATTACGAATACATAGAAGGGTAATTGATTTAGGTGCAGATGATAAAGCCATAAGACAGCTTATGAGATTAAGAATACCTGACGATGTTTATATCGAAGTTTCTCTTACCTAATTTTTTCTATTCGCTTGCTAAATCTACATCTGTATTTTTATAATTATCTCAAAAAACTTATTTTTAATCAAGGAAATCGCAATAAAATCATATGAGACTGTTAAATTTATCTTTATTTCTATTATTATTTCAATTAATTCTGCTCTTTGTGTTTAATTTTATCGAAATTTCTGCACAACAAATATCAAAATCTACAACTGATTTCAATGTATATCACAATCAAAACTATTCTTTTGAGTTAATGTATCCCTCAAATTGGACATATGTAGAATTTGCAAACCAGTTTATCGATACAGATTTAAATGTAGTTGCTAGTTTTATTTCTCCATTAGATTCTTTTAACGATCCATTTCAAGAATTTTTTACTATAAAAACAAAAAAACTTGAGCCAAACAATTCTTTTTCCAATAATTTCAATCAATACTTGGAAAAATTAAAAAAATCTATTACTAATATCAATATATCGAAAGTAGATGATATTTCTGATCAAAGCAAATATTTGAAATACTCATTTTCTCCACAACCAGGATTAGTTATAAACAAAACTGAATATATATTTCTAAATAATGACAATGAAATTTTTCATCTTGAATTTACTTCCAATAATAACGACAAGACTTTCGATTTGATTATTAATAAGATCGTTTCATATTTCCGTATAGTTTAGCGCAATAAAGTCAATATGTGAAAAAATCAGGAATATAAAAAAATTTTATTTGGTTATTTGATCAAAACGTTGAGAGACATCTTCCCAGTTTATAACATTCCACCAAGCAGCAATGTAATCGGGTCTCTTGTTTTGATATTTGAGGTAGTAAGCATGTTCCCAGACATCGCATCCTAAAAGCGGTATTAAACCCTCTGTTCGAGGACTTGTTTGATTTGGCATAGATTTGTATTCTACTTTGCTGGTCGATGGATTATATACTAGCCATCCCCAACCACTACCTTGGATTAGTACAGTAGTAGATGAGAACTTTTCTTTAAATGTTGCAAAACTTCCAAACGATGCATTAATAGCATCGGCAATAGCTCCGTTAGGTTCTCCTCCTCCATTTGATTTCATG
Organism: Nitrososphaerales archaeon; assembly: GCA_032155045.1. Lineage (GTDB taxonomy): Archaea > Thermoproteota > Nitrososphaeria > Nitrososphaerales > Nitrososphaeraceae > TH1177. The sequence continues at coordinate 4,471 of JALDXL010000016.1, read as the reverse complement.
TTATGCCAAAATATTCTATGATTATCAAATCCTCCTCCGTTAAAATTGATTGCGCTTTTTTGTTCGACAGGGACTTGATCAAGGTTAGATAATATTTCAACAATATCTTTTTCTTGGATATCAGATGGGCATTTATCTAGTGCTGCATTAAGTTTATCCGTGTAAGTTTGATGATGTTTAGTGTGATGTATTTCCATAGTTCTTGCATCAATATATGGTTCTAGTGCATCATAACTATACGGTACCTTAGGTAATTCATATTTTCCCATATGTGTATTTTTTTTTTGGTAACTATTATTCTTTGTGTTATCTATCAAAAATTGTTAGATATATCTGGGTTATTAATACAGTAATTGTCAGGGAAAGGTATTTATTGAAAATTAGAATTTAATTTTAACTGCTTACTCATGGTTATTAATAAGGAACTACTGGAAAAAAGAAAAAGAGTATCAGAACATAGACCTAAATTCGTAAGACAGGAGAGCTGGAGATATGATAGGCTTGCAGAAAGCTGGAGAAAACCTAAAGGGAAAGATAATAAAATGAGACTACAAGTTTCTGGTGTTCCTAGACTAGTAAAAGTTGGTTATAGAAGTCCTAAGGATACTAGAGGACTCCATCCATCAGGATATACAGATAATTTAGTAAATAATATCAACGATCTATTATCACTGAATTCAAATAAAGATGCTGCTCGAATAGGACATAATATTGGAAAATTAAAGAGAGGTATAATTTTGACTAAAGCTATTGAATTAGGTATTAAAGTTTTAAATCCAGGTAAAGATTCTAAAACACAGACTCAATCTAAAGTAAAGGACAGTGAATAAAAGACATGGTCGTAAATCTTAAGAAGAAAAGAGAATTAGTTGCTCGTATGCTAAAAGTGGGTTCCAATAGGGTTAAATTCGAACCTGATAAGCTTGATGATATATCTGATTCTATAACAAGAGATGATATAAGATCTTTAATAAAAAATGGTGTTATATGGACATCAAAACCAAAAGGAACTTCAAGAAGTAGAGCTAAAGCAAAATTGAAAGTAAAGAAGAAGCATGGAACAGGTCCAGGATCAAAGAAGGGTCATAAAACTGCTAGAACTGGAAAGAAGGAATTGTATGTAAAAAAAATACGAGCAATGAGATATCATTTGAAAGTGTTAAAAGATCGAAATGATATTAATCGTGAAATATTTTGGACATTGTACAAAAAAATTAATGGAGGCCAAATCCGATCCCTGACTCATTTAAGAGGTACCGTAAAAGAATTGAAATCTCAATAGCAGATTTAGGGTACAATATTTTTTAATTAATTAAAATCATTTACAATCGAGCTAGATCGATTGATTAATTTTTCTCGTAAACTAATAACTTGAGATCTCTTTTCACCATCTAAATTAGTTTGAAGTAATACATTTAGACCTTCAATTAAATATTTCATATTGAGAAAAGTGAGAATATCTATACTATCATTTTCTTCCTGATTATTCTCTTTCCAGTAACCCATATCAAATGTTAGTTTGTGTCGATGTTAAACATTTTGGATCAAAATTCGGTATTAATCTTATTATAAGTTAACTCATTCAGTTAGTGCATGTTTTTTACCTTAATTGTATCTGATTTAGATCCAGCCAGCAGAACAATGCTGAAATATTTACAAGAATATAAAAAATTTGTTAAAGTAGACGATTTCTACTTCACCTCTTCATTATATGAAAATATTTCAATATATGAATCAAAAAATCAATTAATATATACTGATTATTTAAACGATTCATCTTCAAAAACCGATGCCTATGTTTTTCTTTCTAAACATCAATCAAAAAGTAGAATTCCCTCACTGACATGTCATTTCCCAGGGAATTTTTTTTCAAATTCTTTTGGTGGAAATAAATGTGAATTAGGTATTTCCTATCCCTCATTACAAAAACACTATCTTAAAAAGATATATCAGTTAAGAGAAAAAGTTCCATTGTGTGACATAACTATAGAAACTACTCATCATGGTCCAACCAATATAACAAAACCAGTTATGTTCGTTGAAATTGGGTCAGATGAAAATCAATGGATCAATATGGATAATGCATCTATAGTTTGTGATTCTTTATTGGATATGTTACCTAGGAAAATGGTTCGTGCTAAATATGTTGGAATAGGTTTAGGAGGAAACCATTATGGATCAAAATTTAATAAATTGATACTAGATACAGATTATGGCATAGGTCATATTGCAAATAAATATAATTTAATCAATTTAAATAGTTACATGTTAAACCATATGATTTCAAGATCCTATGAAAAGGTTACACATATAATAATTGACCAAAAAGGGTTAGGAAATGAGAAGCAAAAAATAATGCAATTACTACATAATACTGAATTAGAAGTAATCAAAATATAATCAATTTATTGATAATTCATTTATTTTAAAATTATAAAATAAGAGCATAACAAATGAAAATTAGCAGATTTTTTGAATTCAAAACGATTATTACCATCTAAATTTTATTATGTATTTATTACTATCAAAAATTGGTTTTTACAATAGTTTCTCATGTTGTAAGCGATTTATTTTTTGGTTATCGAGAATTTAATAATATTGATTTATTCACTGAAAAACCTTTATTTGTTTTTTATATTATTCCATATTATTAATATAAGTTATTTAATATTCAGAAATATTCAAATATTTTAATTAGTATATTCTAGCTTCATTTTTATATTGCAACTCTCTATATATCTCATTGAAAAAATTGGCAGAAAAACCACCTATGATTATAATATCTGGCTCCTGTCTGAATTTTGATAAAGAAAGAAAGAAAATAGTTGAAATTATTGAAGGGTTTCAGATATTTGTTAGTTCTCAAACAAGATGCGAGGTATCATCTGATGGTACTGCTTTAGGTTGGGATTTCTTTCAAATCTATTTCGATCCTTCATTTATGGAAAAATTGATTTTACATTTTCCAGATATATCGAAGGAAGAAGGAACAACACTTGAACAGCAATTCGTCTTATGGCTTGTGAAACAATTCAAAAAACGGAAGTAAAACTATTATCTTAAATTAAGTGATGTTCCTTATGAAAAGACAAATGGGTTTAGGTTAGATCCAGAAAATTATCGTGACGATAGTTTGTTAGAAGATCTACGATAATTGGTTTTCTTATATTTGACCGATCCGTGAAATTTTTTTTTAAATGACCACAAATTGAAAATATATATTTTAATATAAAAATTTATTTTAAGATTATTGTAAATTTTAATATTGCTTTACTTATTTGATAGGTTTTAATAGATTGATAACTATTAATACTAGATAATAATTTTTTATATCTATTCTATGACTTTATTACAAAAACCTCAATTAGGCCCTTGGGATTTGTCAGAATTGGTAAAAGAAAAAAATAATGATCTTCAAAATTACTTAAAGACATTAAATCATGATGTTGAAATCTTTGAAAATAACCGTCAATTACTTAAAGACTCTATTTCATCACAAAAATTTAATGTTTTTTTATCAGATTTAGAAAGTATTTCTGAAAAATTAAATATGGCTATAGGATTCGCACATTTAAAATATTCAGCTAATACATCGTCTAATGAATTTTCTGCTCTAGTTACAGAAATGGAATTATTAGGCACTAGTATTTCCAACAAGTTGATTTTTTTTGATATATGGTTTAAAAATATTCTAAAGGAAAGTGATGCAAAAAGATTAATCAGATCTACTGATCCCGTTTATCAACAATATCTAACTCATAAAAGAACCTTAGCTAAATATACTTTATCTGAAAAGGAGGAAAAAATCATTAATATATTTGAAGTAACAGGTCCGAATGCATTGGTAAAAATATATGATCGAATGACTAATAATTTTGAATATATTTTTAAGATTAAGGAACATAATAAGATAATAACAAAAAAATTTATAAACAAAGAAAAATTAATTTCATTAGTTAGAAGTAGTAAACCTAATGAAAGAAAAGCTGCATATCAATCATTATTAAATGTATATAAAAATAATAGCAGTGTTTTGGGTGAAATTTATCTAAATTTAATAGTGCAATGGCATGATGAAAATATTAAACTTCGTGGTTTTAAATCCCCAATTTCAGTTAGAAATATTTATAATGATATAAGTGATAATATAGTATCTATATTACTGGAAACATGTCGAAAAAATTCCATTATTTTTCAAAAATATTTTTCTTTAAAAGCAAAAATGTTAAAAGTAAAAAAATTAGAACGTTACCATTTGTATGCTCCTCTTAAAAAAGGATTAAATCCAAAAAAATATAGATATGATGAAGCAGTCAAGATAGTTTTGAATGTTTTTGAATCTTTTGATCCTAAATTTCGAGAATATGCAGAAACAGTCTTTAATAAGAATCATGTTGATTCTCCAATTAGAAAAGGGAAGATGAGTGGGGCATTCTGTTCTACCATAACCCCTAATATAATTCCCTATGTG